>DPLM01000358.1:0-1054 GCA_003541985.1 Deltaproteobacteria bacterium
TGATTTTAGATCTCAGAAATAATGGTGGTGGTGGGCTTGATGAAGCCATCACGATGGCCGGATTGTTTGTTGGACGCAAGCCTATCGTAATTGTTCGTCAAGCCAGTGGTGCGCGTATTACAGTTCATCGTAGTCGCGAAGAGGCTATTTATGAGGGTCCGTTATTGGTCATGTTAAATCGCTTCAGTGCGTCTGCTTCCGAGATACTAGCAGGCGCAATGCATGACTACCAACGTGCTATATTAGTGGGTGACCGTACAACATTTGGCAAGGGTACTGTACAAAACATTGTACAACTTCCTGAGGGTTATGGAGCTCTGAAAGTAACCATTGCACAATTTTACAGGGTCTCTGGTTGGTCAACCCAAAATCGTGGTGTGGAAACAGACATGATTTTGCCTTCCATTAACAATGCTCGTGATCTTGGGGAATCCACTTTAGAAAATGCTCTGCCTTGGAAAGCGATCTCACCGATCTCTTACACACCAGTCGGTAGCATTCGACGCTACATTAGTGAGTTGCAGCAGAATTCACATGAGCGACTGTCCAAGAATACAGAGTTCAAAGAAATTGAAGAGAATGTTCAGGAATTTTTGACCAATGTGAAACCGCTAGAGTACACTAGTATTTTGAAAATGCAGGAAGACGCAGCAAAACGAAAAGAGGAGAGGGACGAAGAAATGGCCAGTGCTCGCAAGATAATGGAGAGTACCACACAAGAAGATTCAGAGGAAGAGACTGCTTCAAATGAAGAAACAAAGATTCGTAGGGATGCCTATCTTTTAGAAAGCATGGCCATCATAGAAGACTATATTCGCTTGCAGCAACGTGTAGATGTGCAGAACTGATGAGTGAAACAGAATTTCCTCCTTTTGACACTCTGCCAGTTCTAATTGATGCGGACCTGATCCGAAAGCGTGTGGAAGAGTTGGGGCGGAAAATCAGCGAGGACTACAAGAACCAGCCCTTGATACTGCTTGTCGTTCTGAAAGGCTCGTTTCTTTTCTGTGCAGATCTGGCAAGACAACTTTCAATTCCTTGCCGCATAGAATTT
>DPLM01000358.1:1444-2640 GCA_003541985.1 Deltaproteobacteria bacterium
ATTGCCAGATCTACAACATGCAAATGTTTTAGTCATTGAAGATATACTCGATAGTGGATTGACTCTACAGAAAATTCTTGAGCACCTATGGTTGGAAAATTTGGCTTCCTTAGAAGTTTGTACGCTTCTATCTAAGCAGATTCCTAGGGATATTAAGATTGAGCCTAGGTACGTTGGATTTGAGATTCCTAATCGATTTGTTGTCGGTTACGGTTTGGATTACGCAGAGCGCTACAGAGAAGTGCCTGATATCCGCTGTTTAGACTGATATTAACCCTCCAAAAAAAGTCATCTGTATGAGTGTCAAAATTCGACCAAATTGGAACTTTGAATCTCAAGATGAAGCAAATCAGCTTTTGCTGCAACTCACCCTTGAAAACCGAGCTTACCTTGAAGCAATATTGCAAAATTTGGCTTTTCTGACAGCAAAATCAACTGATGCTGATGTGGAAGAGTTGATGATGACGCTATGGCAGCAAGTTAAAGATACTGGCAGTCAGAAGTTCAAAGAATTGCAGCAAGATTACCACACAAACAAAGTTCCTAATCACGAAGATGAAGAAGGCTAAGATCCTGGTCTTCTTACTTCTGCTGACAAACCCATTTTATTCAGCTACCGACGCTCAACCACTCAAAGAAACACCCTTAGACTTGCCCTATACGTCTAAAAGTGTTGCTGAAATTGTAGGAGAGTTTATGCAAGATACTTGGGATGATAGCGAGCCACTTAGGAGGGCAATTGGTGAAAAATCCAGCAAGCTTTGGGATGATAGTGCGCCGTTACGAGAGGATTTAGAAGAAAAAATTAAAGACGGCTGGAACATTGTTGAGGAATGGTCGATTCAAAAATATGATAAACTGAAGCAGTCTAAGGAAAATCCTGACAACTCCGACTCTTGGTGGAATTTTTCTGATTCAGTCAAGAAAAGTGATGACGATTCAGCAAACGGAAGTTTACTCAAAGAATTATGAGAGAAGGCGAAGCCCGATTCGAAAAAACTAGATGAAAAATCCAAGAAACACTGAAAGTCTCCTATGAACAGAATTTTCCTTGGATTTGGTGGTTTTTAATAATCCCAGTTTTTGTTAATGGACAACAAGGCTCTCTGCAAGCAACAGGGGAGTGGCTAAGTTCTGTGGAGGCTAAGCAAGCGGCATAAGCCGAACTGCCCTTTAGAATAGCTAATCATGTTCAG
>DPLM01000411.1 GCA_003541985.1 Deltaproteobacteria bacterium
TGTACAGCACACCGTCTTTGATCATCTCCATCAACGTCTTGTACTCAGCATTGTAGATATCGAGTTTTCCTTTAGCTGGGTTAAAAATGACGTTAGCGAAGAGCGACCCGTAGAACGTCGTGATCAAAGCAACAGCCATCGCAGGGCCAATCGCAGAGGGATCGTCCAGATTTTGGAGCAGAAGCACTAATCCAACGAGTGTTCCCAACATCCCCCAGGCAGGACAGAGTGAGCCCATTGTTCCAATCACAGCTGACTCACTGTCTTTGCCTGCCATAGTGAATTTCATTTCGTGGGACAGCATGTCCACAATTGCCTGTCGATCGACCCGGTCTACCACTAATCGCAACCCACTGCGGAGAAACAGGTTTTCAATACTAGGCAGAGCGTCTTCGATCGCAAGAATATTTTTTCTAGCAATTTTGGCAACATCGACAATCAAGGTTAAAGTCTCCACTAACTGCACGTCATTAGGCTTCCAAGTTTTCCCAATGCTCTTACCAAAAGTCTTTGCTTCATCCATTGGATGTAAGATAAAGGTAGAGGCAATCGTTCCTCCAAAAACGATCATCAAAGAGGGTACATCAACAAAATAGCCCAGTTTGCCGATGTCCATGCTGAAATTGACAAAGTCAAAGCTCATTGCAACAACTAGCAACAACCAAGCGAGGATGTTACCGATTAGGGTTCCCTGTTCCATGAAGCGATACTCCTACGAGTCTAGGGAGGTTGGGTGTGCGGCAGCCCTTAGGGCTTCCAACTCAGTCTCAAAATTTCCCGAAAGGATCGGGAAGCGACACCAGGTTTTCGGATCTAGATTTTCCTCATCCAAATGAAAGGACGGTGCCAGACGTTCTCGTTTCCATTGGTTGCGACACCAAAGACGGAAAAAGCATTCTGTATAATGTGCTAGTTGCACCGGCGGCAAATCTGGGAAATGATCCTGCAGATCATGCCAAATTTCTAGTGGCCATCGGTGTTCTCGAATTGCAGCGCGCTCAATTGCATCCAATACATGATAGGGCATCAGATCATCTTCATCGGACTGTGCTGCGGCAAGTGGTCGTAATTCCGCTGTCGGCTCCTGCTCGTTCACACAATGCAAAAAAGGTAGCGGACCGATCATTGGCAATCCTTCTTTTTCCAACCAACGCAACCATTCGCACAGGTAGGCTTTATCTATGCCCCCAAGAGGACTAAGTCCTCCTGCGGTATCTCCATCCATGGTTGCGTAACCCACAGCAGCTTCACTCCGGTTGCTAGTGGATAGCAGTAGTGCACTGTGAAGATTCGTCAGGAACCAAGCACCTGGAGCCCGGACCCGAGCCTGAATGTTCTGCAAGGCCAAATCGTCTTGCTGCCAGTCTAGCGGTCGTTCCAGTTGCTGCTCCATCCAGCCACGGTGTTGATCCAGCAAGGGTTGGATATCGTATTCGAAGTGTCGGGCACCAACTGATTCACAAACTGTGCGTGCAGCAGACCGAGTAGTTGCTGAAGAATTCTCACTTGACTGGTAGATGGTTAGCAATAAGCGTGACATCAACTCCGTGAGTGAAATATCAGCCGGCAGGTCCATTGACCAGAGCCTTGTCAGGTATTCGACCAGCTTGGCACGACCCATTTCCTCATCAGCGAGACGCAACATCAAGTAAACCAGTACCACCAGACTAGAGGAATCCGCACCACCACTGGCTGAAACCACAAAACTACAACTGTGACTCTTGCGCAGGTAGTCCCACAGTCCAAGGCTCACTGCGTGAGTAAATTCCTCATGCTTACTCAGAGGTGGAGCCAATGATTTCGTTGTAGATTTCAGAGAAATGGGTAAAGATTTCCAGGAAAACGGGCAGAAAATGCAGTGGAGTGAGGATTCTGATATAGTTCGAGCTGGTAGCTTGCTACGATCCAGACGTGTCAGGCGCAGATCCACAATTGCCGTCGTCATCTGGAATTCTGTAAAGGAGAAGCAACGACCAGATGCTATAATTCCCTGCCGACCATGAGAAATCAAAGTGCTGCCTTCGTAGATGATTCTGCCAGCTTCATTTCCTAGCAGATTGGCATAGAGATAAGTCGTAGCCGTTGAACGGGCAGACTCTGTAACCAGCTGTTGCCGCAACTGGGTCTTGCCAAAACTGAATGGACTAGCACTTGGATTGAGGATCAGATCCACATCCTGAAAAGCCAAACTTTGAGCCGGACGGGAGGTGCCCCAAGCATCTTCGCAGATCTCCATCCCAACTCGCACACCCCCTAGATCAAAGCAGATATCTCCAAACGGAACCTGAAGGCCATTCCGTTCCAGCAGCTCCTGCTTGCCTGGCATCCAAGGCTGGAACCAGCGTGGCTCATAAAACAGGTCGTGCTGGGGCAACGTCTGCTTGCAGACTAGTCCCACCAACTGCTGACGCGCCAGCAGTGCTGCCGCATTGTAAGTCTGCTTGCGAACACGTAACGGCACCCCAAGGACAACTACCATCTCATTGGTGAGCGGTAGCAGTGACAACAGTTGCTCCCAAGCATAATCATGTAGTTGTTCTGCGTGAAAAACATCTTCGCAGCCATATCCTGTCAAACAAAGCTCTGGCATTAGTAGCAGTTGCACTTCCTGCTGACGTGCCTGTTCAATTGCCTGACGAATACGGCGAAGATTACCAGACCAGTCTAGTGGAGTTTGATTTAGTGTTGCAGCAGCAACTCGGAGTTTCATGACTGTTTCCAAGCGAGAAGATGATAGATGGAAAAAATCAGTAGATCAGATCTCGATTAAGTCAGCAAGTACCACTCTTTATAAGACACTGGATCAGACAAGTTGGGATTTAAAGATATCAAGGAGAAACTAGTGAGTTTGGCCATGTCTCACTACACCAGCGAAGCTCTACCGTAGCTTCATCTAATAAGGCTTTTAGAGGAACTGAGGGCTTGTGCAAACAAACTCGGATGTACTCAAGCTTCGGGAATTCTGCACGGAGACGTTCAACAATCGCATCGGCCAGTGATTCCAGCAACTTGAATCTACGCTGTTCACAAAGCTCACGGATTTGTTCGCAAAGCTCTGCATAAGATACCGTATGCGATAATTCATCAGACCAAGGTTCTAATGGCGGATGGAATGCACACTCCAAATCCAGTACAAAGCGTTGTCCCAAAGTGGCTTCTTCTGGCAACACCCCATGATAGGCATGGAAGCGTAATTGTTGAAGACGAATCCAGAAGCATTTGGAAGCGGTCGGAGATGGCATAGTTACAAGGACGATTCTGGTTGCAGATTTGGACAGGGACGGGTACATTTCGTCGACTTACAGACTACAATAATTCTCAGAAAGAAACAGGATGGCGTTACTGGAAGGTCGAAGAGTTGCCCTAGTTCACGATTGGTTGACCGGTATGCGTGGCGGAGAAAAATGCCTAGAAGTGTTCTGCGAACTTTTCCCTCAGGCAGACATATACACGCTTGTACATCAGGCAGGCAGTATCTCGCCCACAATTGCGGAGATGCCGATCTACACATCTCTTCTGCAGCACATTCCTGGGGGCATAAAGCACTACCGCTACTTTTTGCCACTCTTTCCAACAGCGATTGAAGCTTTTGACCTCAGTGACTACGACGTCATCATCAGTTCAAGCCATTGTGCTGCCAAGGGTGTTCGCGTGGGACCCGATACCTACCACTTATCCTATGTACACGCACCCATGCGCTACATATGGGATTCTTTCGACCTCTACTTCCGGCGACTGCAAACCTCGCGGCTACAGCGACTCGGGGGAGAAGCAATGCGGCCTTATCTGCGAGCATGGGACAAATCCAGCGCCAAGCGAGTACACACTTTTCTCTGCAACAGTCGCAACATTCGTCAAAAAATTCTGGAATATTACGACCGCGAGTCTCAAGTCGTTTATCCACCCGTTGATCTAGAAGCCTTTGTACCGCAAGAGCCTGTGAGCAAACAAGACTATTACCTGATGGTCGGAGCCTTCGCACCAAACAAGCGGGTTGACTTGGCAATCGAAGCCTTCAACCGTTTGGGACTACCCTTGAAAATTGTTGGTACGGGTCAGGATCAGGAGTACTGTCAATCGATTGCCGAACCAAATATCGAGTTCCTGGGAGACCGAACCTCTCACGAACTTCCAGCGCTTTATCAGCAGGCTCGGGCCTTTGTTTTTCCAGGAATTGACGACTTTGGCATCACACCTTTGGAAGCCCAGGCAGCCGGTACTCCGGTACTGGCTTTTGCAGGTGGAGGTGCGCTGGAGACCGTTAACGAACAGACTGGTATTTTTTTCAAGGAAGCCCGTGTCGATGTCCTCTGTACTGCAATTGAGCAAATGGAGCAGACGTGGGAAGGCTTCGATCCAGTTCAGCTGCGCAAGCAGACCCAACGCTTTGGTCGTGACCGCTTCGCCCGCCAGATTGCCAATGCTGTGCAATACGGCTATCGTCAGTGGCGCATTGACTCTGGCCCTGAATCATCAGGTCCCGTAGACATTCCTGAAGACGAAAAGCTTCCATCAACAGCAGCCGTGCAGGAAGCTGCTTCCTGATTTCATCGCCGTTGTTTCTGAGTACAGGCAACGCCCATGTCCTTTTCAAAAGCTTCTTGGCTGACCATCCTGATTCCTCTCGCCATCAGCGCCTGTCAACGGGCTCCTCGTTCCCTACTCTATCCCACCATTCAACAGCAGCAAATTGATTATCTCTGTCGAGTTGTCTATGAAAGGGAGTTTCGACGCAATGCTGGCTGGGAAGAAAGTGCTCCAGAGTTTCTCTTCATTTCTGAAGAGCGAGTCACCTATCATTTTACGACAGGACAGTCAACAACCATTGTTCGGCATCCCGAATTGATTGTTCCTCCCGGCACCTATCCTTGCCCATAAAATCTAAATCAACCATGACTGATCCTGCCGCTTCTTACGAGCTATCTCAACAGTACTATCATGAAGGATTCGAACTGCTGAAGTTAGAGCACTTTGTCGAATCTCTTGAGAGATTTGGTAAATCCGCCGAATTACGCAACAAGACTACGCCCGATATGTATCGTAATCAGGGTTGGTGCCTATTTCGCTTAGCTGAACAGGACACCTTTGTACTGGAGTGGAGAAGTGCAGAAGAGAAATTTCAACAGGCAAAGCGCTTTTACGAGAGAGCTCTCGCAGGCTTTCTGCAGATGAAACAACAAGACCAGTCGGAATCCTTCAGTCAACGCCTTAAGCTACGCATGTCTGATTGTCGACTTCGGATTGCCCAGATCAGCGGCTATTTAGAATTTTTTACGCGCCGGAAAGCCTGGATTGCCGTCAATGGGGATATTTCTGTCAAGGAATCTTCAATTACGATTGAGGCCAAACGAACTTCAGATCGGCTGGTTGGACAGTCCATGGAGCAAGTCAAGCGGGTCCAAGACGCCATGAATAGCCTGATGGGACGCTTTCTTAAGGAACCAACTCCTAACAAAGCCGCTGCTGGAGAAACCTTGGAAACACCCAGAGAAGCCGACGAGTCAGTTGGAGCAACCGAATCTCAGCGTGCCTGAAATCCCAGACGCCTGGACAATTGAAGCTATTTTGCATTGGACCACGGACTACTTTCGTGAAAAACAACTAGCTACCGCACGATTGGATGCAGAGTTGCTGCTCGCTCATGTACTAGGGTGTGAGCGCCTGCAACTGTATTTACAAGCCGATCGGCCTCTCACAGAATCAGAACGAGCGGACTATCGACAAATAGTTCGTAAACGTGGCCAAGGATGCCCTGTCGCTTATATCTTGGGCTACCGAGATTTTTGGTCTCTCCGGCTGCGCGTTGCTCCAGGCATTCTCATCCCACGTCCTGACACAGAAACGTTGATCGAAGCAGCGCTTAATTACCTTCCCAAACACCCTCTACGACTACTGGAACTTGGCGTAGGTACTGGGGCCATCCCGTTGTCACTCTGTGCAGAACGCACACAACTAGATTGGCTCTGTCTGGAACAAAGCACAATCGCCCTCCAAGTGGCTCAGCAAAATTGTAAGGAGCACTCACTGCTCCTTGAACCACGTCAGAATCAGTTACAATTACTCCAGTCCAATGGTTTTGTAACTCTATCTGCGACCCATCAGTTTGATGCGCTCCTAAGTAACCCTCCCTACATTCGAACTACAGCGATTGCGAATTTAAGTCCCGAAGTCAGCCAATTTGAACCACATCTGGCACTGGATGGTGGTGGAGACGGTCTTTTCTGGTATCGGGAATTTTTCAAGCAAGGTCCTCGCCTACTACGATCTGGTGGTTGGCTGATTGTCGAGATTGGGTATGATCAACAACCAGCTTTGACCAAGCTTATTCAAGAAACTGAGGCATGGAGCTTAGTTGAATTTTGTAAGGACTTGCAAGGTCATCCACGGGTTCTCGTGGCACAACGGCGAGTGAAATGAGGGACAGGTAAAATGGAGCCGCATAGTCGCACAGCCCCTGGAGGGATAAAATCAGCGCTGGCTGATCTGTTGATAAGAACGTTGTGTTGGACCTGTATAGATCTGTCGAGGGCGCCCTATCTTGGCATCACTGTTGTGCATTTCGATCCAATGTGCGATCCAACCTGGCATTCGTCCCATCGCAAATAGGACAGTGAACATATCAATCGGGAAGCCCATCGCTTTATAAATGATCCCGCTGTAGAAATCGACGTTCGGATAGAGTTTGCGCTCAACGAAGTATTCGTCTTGCAACGCGGCCTCCTCCAGCTGCTTGGCAATATCCAGCAAAGGATCCTGTACCCCAACAACTTTGAGGACCTCATCGGCATAGCGCTTGATGATCTTGGCCCGTGGATCAAAATTGCGATAGACTCGGTGGCCAAAGCCCATCAGGCGGAAATTTGAATTCTTGTCCTTGGCAAGATTCACAAACTTCTGCACATCGCCACCATCATTCTGAATCTGCATCAGCATTTCCAGTACAGCCTGATTTGCCCCTCCATGCAGTGGTCCCCAGAGCGCCGCAATTCCTGATGAAATCGAAGCAAACAGGTTAGCTTGGCTACTACCCACCAGGCGTACTGTTGATGTGGAGCAGTTCTGTTCGTGATCGGCGTGTAAAATGAAGAGCACGTTGAGCGCCTTGACGAACACTTCAGGAACTTCATAAGGCCCAGCCGGTACGCTGAACATCATGTTCAGAAAGTTAGCACAGTAATCAAGGTGGTTCTTCGGATAAACAAAGGGCTGACCACTATTTTTCTTATAGGACCAAGCTGCAATCGTGGGCAGTTTGCCAACGAGTCGCCACACCGCGAGATCGACCGCACTCTGGTCGCGGTGGCTGAAGTCATCGTAGAACGTGGAGAGAGCACAAACAATGCACGAGAGAATCGCCATTGGATGGGCGTCTTTTGGAAATGCCTCATAGATGTGGCGCAAGTCCTCGTGGAGCATCGTGTGCATTGTGACGTTACAACGGAACTCTTCCAATTGTTCTACCGTTGGTAAATCACCATAAATTAGGAGGTAGCTCACTTCCAGAAAGTTAGAATGCTCTGCCAACTCCTCTATGGAATAACCTCGATAACGTAGAATTCCTTCTTCGCCGTCTAGAAAGGTAATCGCACTGGTGCACGCACCTGTGTTCACATAGCCTGGGTCCAGCGTGATTGCCTTGGACTGCGCACGTAGTTTGCTGATGTTCAGTCCCAATTCACCCTCACTGCCTTCCACAATCGGCAGATCCACTGACTTACCTCTGATATCAATCCGTGCATTGTCACTCATGCGAATCCTTTTATTCGATGAATTCATGTTGAAAATAGGTTTGCAGCACAACCCATCAGGAATCGGTTTGTTTCTCGTCCCGCCAGTAGGGCAACCGATGACGCAGTCGATAGAGCAGCAGAAAATAGGCACAAAGTAATCCAAGAAAGGACCAACCGCTATACCCTGTTGGAAAGATCACCTTGGCCAGTTCACCTAGCGCCAAAGTAGGTGCGAATAATACAATCAGAGCAAAAAGCCCACGGTAGATTCCATCAACTATTTCATCCAACCAAGCTTTCATAATTATTTCTTGCAGAAAATAACAAGCAACTATTTGAAAAATAGAAAGGAACGTTAAGAAAGATGCCAACAACAGTCAATTCTTCCTCATCAAGCTGGTAGGGATTATTTCGATTCGTTAGTGGGAGACAAGCGACTTGAGAAGGCGAACTTGCGTTGAGAATGTGAAACTTTCCAGGCAGTCAGGAACAGGAAGTCGTGGGAACCATTGGGGCTTCCCTGCAGGACAAACTGACGGCTCACTACCTCAGCAACTTCGGTACTGCCTCTTTCGATGCCGAGCACCTTCAACTGTCGCTCCAACTTGGTCAGTCCAACTGTAGTTAGCCACTGCTTGAGAGCAAACAAATCCTCTGGCTGTAACGTAAAAGTCGCTTGCCCTGCTGAGAAAGGATCTGCCATCTTTCCACCCCAAAACGGAGTCACACACCCCCAGCCAGCCAGTGCTTCAATGGGCAGTTTCTTCAGTAGCCCCAAGTGGAGAGACGGTGAGGTAGGGGTGTCTGAGTTCACTGCTCAGTAGAGACAGACAAAATGTTGACCCGCCTTCCAGCCATGTTGCTGCAGATGCAGGATCAAAGGTCCCTGATCTTGTAGGACAGCTAGAAACATCCGCTCATCCTGAGCCAAAATCGGTAGCGGTCGCTTAAGCAACTCATCAGGGCTCATAGAGGCAAACAATTCTAGTTTAGAAAGTGGCAGGCAAAGACGAATAATTTCTCGCAGATCTCCTTCACTGCACAAGTGAATACGCTGACAACCTTGCCGCTCGAGTTTAGTGAAATGCTGAAGGATGAGTGTTTTAAGTTCATGAAATGAATTCATCGTCCGCCGCAGGTAATTCATCGTCAAGCGGCTTTTCTCACGGAAGCCTTCTGGTGTCAGGAAGTAGGCCCAGCGCCGGGCACTGACCTGACGAGCGCGGACCCAGCCCTTATGAAGCACTGTTTGTAGAAAGGCGTTGGTCAATCCCAAGGAAAGCCCAAGCTCTTGGGCCAGTTGGCGCTGACTGATGCGCTCATTGCCATCAACAGCCTCGAAGAGCGAGAGTGTGCGTTGTTCTTCTTGGTTCATTAATCCGTATTTTTGTAGCTGGTTCAATCTCTGAACAACGGCCGATGCAAGGGTTAGGCTAGGGTGTG
>DPLM01000023.1 GCA_003541985.1 Deltaproteobacteria bacterium
TTAGTTCTCCAAATCTCGGAGATGACTTCATTTGTGTAAACAACGCAACTGCGCTAACCCCAAATCCTTATCAGGAAGAGGCCCCTGATTGAAACCGTCAATGACCAACTCAAGAACGTCTGCCAGATTGAACACTCCAGACCCCGAAATCCCATCAACGCATTCGTCCATCTGGTCGCCAAGTTGGTCGCCTACACTTAGCAGGAAAAACGTCCGACTCTCATGGACTCGAGGGGAGCAGGAAATGCTCAATGCCCACAAGCAACTCGTGTGCGCCTAGAGCTTATCCCAAACTCACGTTAGGCCAAGAAGAATAGCTCCCCGTACAACAATCTCACGACGAAGAACCTGCGGATTCCCCATGATTTCGATCGTTCAGAACCTCAAGGTTTGGCCGTGTTTTAGTGTGATAAAGCTTTCTTGACTCAATTTTCTCTCAGTCAAGACTTCTTTCAGCCGTTGTGATGGTTCCAGTAACGGTTCCTCGGTTAGATTCAAGAAAGTTCCCCAATGCATGCCAACAGAAAATCTGCTTTGAACGTCCTGATGAATTTGAACAGCTTCATCTGGATTGACATGCATGTCTTGCATAAACCATCTCGGAGCATAAGCCCCAATCGGAATTAAGGAGATATCCATGCTTCCAAAGCGTTCACCAATGTCTTTAAAGTCCTGAGAATAACCCGTGTCACCGGCGAAAAACATCTTCTGTTCAGGCGCCTCTACTACCCAACCGGCCCAAAGTGTCTTGTTAGTATCGAATAATCCTCTGCGACTCCAGTGCTGTACAGGTACGGCGTTCAACTGCCAGTCACCAACTCTATGGCTTTGCCACCAATCAAGTTCGATCACTTTTTCCTTGATACCAATATCAGCAAACCAATCTTTCAAACCTAGTGGGACCAAAAAGAGAGGTGGATTTGCCGGCTGTTGTTCTACCAAAGCCGATACGGTTTTCCGGTCTAAATGGTCATAGTGGTTGTGTGAGATAATGACGATATCAATGTCAGGAAGATCAGTTAGAGCTAATCCTGGTTCCACCAATCTCTGTGGTCCCAAAAAATTTACTGGCGATGCTCGTTGAGTCAGATGGGGGTCTGTAATCAAATTGACCCCTTGATATTGCCAGAGGAATGTCGAGTGTCCAATCCATGTCAGTGTTGGGACTGTTCGGTTTTCTCTGAGAAAATCAACGTCCGGCTTAATCAATTCAAACTGAACGGGTTCTTGTTCTATACTATTTTGGCGCCAGCGCCATAACTTGGAAAAGCTTTTGGTCATCCTCTCAGGTGGAAGATAATTATTTTGAAAACCATCTTCTGTGTGGTGGGCAGGCCGATTCTTGGCCAGTCCATGAGAATCGACACAAGCACTTAAGGACATCAGCAATGGAAGTAGCAGGGCAGACAATTCTAAAAACCTTACACTCATGACATTCCTTTCCACCAACCATGAAAACTAATGGGGACATGATGTGTGTTATGGATTGTGCAGACTGGTCCATTCTCCAACTGATCAGCGTCCAGAATCGCCATAAAGGTTTTGCGAGCGTGTCCGTTGTATACTTGTGTCAAGAGCCATCCGGGTTCGTTGACGGAACCTGTTTTGTAAAGAAATCTGGGTTTAGGAGCAAAAATAGCCTCACCACAATAAAGACCTTGACCAAAATCAAAACTTGTCGTTTTTCCGGTTTTAAAATCAGCTTTTTTTACTCTAGAACCTGTGGATTCGGTGCCCCCCGAAACAAAATATCCAAAACGATGTTCATGACAACTATGACTAGGATTGACAATTGGAAATTCATTTTGCTCAGAATCAACTAATGTTTGCTTGATTGATTTTTTAACTAAATCAATAACGTATCGTCGTATTTCACCTCTGTAATGATTTTCAACTAGTTCGCCTTGAGTTATCATACGTAAACTAGCTTCTTCTCCTAAAAAGTGATTTGGATTTTGGTAACCTACAAAATCAGCGATGATTGTACCGTCGAAATCATATGCGTTCAGTGAATGCCACATCCAAGACGCCTCAGTCTCTAGAAAAATAGGATTTCCCCTCCCATCACGATCAAAGACCATGATCAAATTTCCTTGATCAGGATTCCATTCCATAGAATCAATTAAACTCCTTTGTCCAGAAAGAAAACCAAAAATATTGACGTGGGCTGGGTGTAGATTGAACACCAAATGTTTTTCAGTGACGAACCAATCATGCAAATATACATACCGAGGAGATTCCACTTTTCTATGAAATTTTAATTTACCTAGGGAATCAAAGATTGTGATATGAAGACTAGTGTTACGACCAAATGAGTTTCCAAAATGACACCAATCACCATTGCCACCATCTGTTTTTGGGTGAGAATTATGAACAATATTAAGATCTGGATCTAATTCCAAATGTGATAGCCCAATAGTGTTTAACGTTTCTGGATCGAGTTCATGGGGTAGAGAGGATTCATCAAACGCATAAAGTTTTCCATTTTTGTGAAACACCGAAACCCCTGCCTGGTTCTTTATTCCTCCAAACAAGTTAAATAAAACACCACCAGGAGCCTGAGTGCTCCAAGTAGCATATTGAAATTCTCCGGCAGCTTGTTCATCCGTATACTTTTGAGTCTTGGTGAATCGGTTGAGATACTCAACTCCACCTTCCCGAATGTGATAGGCTTGCACCATACCATCTCCATCTAACAAACTGAGTTTTCGGGAACCGTTTCGATCAAATAATCCCGGTCCGTTTCGATAAATTGTACCTTTCAATTCTGTTGGAATTTTACCCTTTACTTTAGGCTTATAAGTGAATTCTTCCCGAAGTGAGGTTGCTAACCCGAAGTGTGATCCAAGGGGTTGTTTGTTCAAATCAGGTAGATCTGAAGATGGAATTGATAAACTTTTTGCACTACAACT
>DPLM01000098.1 GCA_003541985.1 Deltaproteobacteria bacterium
AAAGTGCCTCTAGTTGCCACCTCGCTGACTTCGACATCATACCCTTTCGGATTTATCTGTGTCTTATCAGTCAAGCCTACAAACGCTACTCCTGGCGCATCAGAATCACCATTACTGCGAAAGACATTGGCTACCAGCTCAAAGTTTTCTGCAATTTTCTCATCCAGTTTGTTCTCATCAACAGACATGACACCTTTGTCATTGATGCGAATTCCTAGAGCGAAGAGCATGTTGTCTGTCTGTGGCAAACCAGGCACTGAACCAATAGTTGTTGTTGCAATTTCATTGGTCATCTGGGCTACGTTTCGATCGCTCAACAAGGGAGCTGCCGTTTGTGTCGCAGCATCGTATTTGGTCACTTCCGTTGCAGTAGCATTAAATGTGTTGTAAGCATCGACAAAATTGATAATGCTCTCGCGGGCCACCTCTGTGTTATCGGATACTGAAATCGTGATCGGTTCTTCACTAGAATCTAAGATTTCCATCCGAAGTCCTGGAACCAGATCCTCAACCATATTATTGTCCCGCCGAATCTCCAGGCCTCCACCTTCCCGAGTTGCTCCAAGCCGTAACACCAAGTCCTTAGCTTCTCGAACCGTTGCTGTCGTGGCACTGATCTCAAATTTATCACCTGCGAGTAACTCTCCTTCTCCGAGCATCAAAGACAATCCTGAATCGAAGGGAATTGCATCACCCGGCTGATAGTTGAGTCCAAAGTCGAGCTTACCCTCATTGCCCTTATCGTCTTCCCACTTCACCTCCAACTCTGTCGTCACCCCGACATTCCCTCGATCTGTAACAGTGAATGTATAGTTCTTATTTTCACCAGACATGTAGTCGCCGCTGATTGCGATCGGTGCAGTACTGGAGACTTCATTACTTTGGATGCCATCGTCCAGGGAACCATAGCGACTTCTTGGCTTGCCTCCACTCTCTTCAAGAGCTTCTTCTAATTCGTCTTCGTCAAATTCATAGGGCTCAAATTTGAGGAATTCGTCAACTTTGCCTGAACTTACCTTGCTGTTGCTTTCACTCTCTTTTTCTTGCCACCAAAAATTAACTGCTTCAGGATCACTCTTTGGCTCTACTTGAATGGTTGCAGTGTCACCATCTGAGACCAAGCCTGCTGGAACTTTGATCGAGAGCCCGTTACCAATTGAGAGAACTCCATCTCCCTTACCACCACCAAATTCCAAGTTGAATAGTTCTTCACCATCTTTGGCGTCATAGGCTGTTGCTGATTCCGAAGATCCTTCACCACCAGTACTAAAGTACGGCTCAGAGACCCGCAATTTCCCGTTCATCCCGCTTTCAATAAATTCATAGTGTAGATAAAGCGGTTGTGCACCACCTACTTGACCAGAACCTTCGATACGGAAGATAACCGTGTCTTCCTCTTCTCCTGTGTATTCTCCGAAGACATACATCCCACTACCTTCAGCTCTTGACTGCCAGTCTGTTGGAGGATCAACTTTTGCCGCGCGCTCTCCTTCATCTAACCACCACATTGCTGGAGATTTTTCTGTGTGGGCCTTGATTTGAAGAGAGTCACCACTGACCACCTCACCTTGGCTCAGTCGCAAGCTCAGCCCATCTGCGAGTTCCAGTGCATCCCCAGCTCGATAATTAAATTTATTGATGCGAAACTCCCCAGTCCTACCGAGCTCATCTTCCCATGCCAGTACTACGTCATTCTCACCTGGTATGACTCCAGCCTGAATGACCTGTATCGTAAAAGTGTTGTCTTCTGTTCCAGTATAATTACCTGTGACTTCCGTAATCGGTGTTGAACTCATCAGATTTTCGCCAAGAGCCGCATCTTCTAGTGTGCGGCGACGCATCACTCCATCCCATTCAGCCGTCTCATCATACTTGTTGCTGAAATCCAGAATCGGAACATTTTCTTCGCTGCTTTCGAGCTTCACTTCGATCTGAATCGCTCCTCCAGCTCCCTTTCGCTCACTAGTTAGCAGCAACCGGAAGGGCTTATCTCCGTAGGTTTCTGCTACAAAAGCTTCTACTTCAGCTCCTGAGTCGTTGATCGCGTCACGAATACCTTCTAAAGTGTTGTTTTCTTCAGTGACATTGATGAATATCGGTGTGTCTCCATCTTCTTCACCAACTTGAATCTTGATCACACCTGTCCCAAAGACTGCATCCTTGCTTTTAAATCCTGGTGAATTCAATTGATGTGCAGTGGCAATTGAGTCAATGGAAATGGTTGTCTTGCCTGGATCTGCAGAAGCTCCTCCAGTAACTGTCACGATGTCTGGCTTGCTGGAAGTGATCTTCTTGGCCTCCCAAATATCTTTTCGGTCCAGAGAGTCAACAGTGTCTTTGAGCTTGTTGATTTCTGTTTGCAGCGCAGCCCAAGCATCTACTTGTTGGAGCTTTTCTTCCTTGCGTTGCTCTACTGGCTGTAGCCGACGTTTTTCAATCTTGATGAAGCGGTCAATGATTTCAGAGGTGTTGAGCTTTGAGCCCAATCCCATGACCGCATTCGGGTTCATCTCTGCCAAGAGACCTCCCTAATCTGTATGGGTGAGGGTGTCAGTAGCCACTGGCTCTGACAAGTGTCGCATCGTACGACTGATTGTGGGCTCATTCGACACTCACTGTCAACTACTCTTGTATAGGTGAATTCTCACCGGCTTGGCTCAAAATGTTGTTTCTGCATCAGGCTCGCTCCAATAAGGTCAGAACCGACTGCGGTACCTGGTTGGCTTGAGCCAGCATTGCTGTACCAGAAGACATCAAGATCTGGTTACGTACCAAACTACTCATCTCTTCAGCCATATCGGCATCAGCCAATGTAGACTCTGCAGAAACAAGGTTTTCTCGGGTCACTCGCAAACTGCTTAGGTTTGATTCCAAAGCATTTTTCTGGAAAGAACCTAGATCTCCTCGCAAACTAGAAATCTCACCAACTGCGGTATCGATTAGTTTCAAGGCATCTTGAGCTGAATCAACATCTAAAACCTCAATATCATTCAAGCTACGGAATTGGCTATCATTGTCGATATTCCTCGCCAGCTTGGTTGGACTAATGCTCTGGATAGAGATCTTCCGTTGTTGCCCCTCACTGGGTCCGACCTGAAATGCCAAAGATCGTTGAGAAACATGCACGTAGCCATCGATATCCTCTCCGACCATTGCGCTACGCTCCATCTGGCGTAGCAGGGTTCCAGCAATTTTGTTTTCACGGCGGTTAAAGACTTCATAAATAATGTCGTCAGGTTCCCCGCCATAACGAACTGTCACGCCTTCTCCAACTGTGCCAGGAGCTGCACTTAATAATTGCCCGCGTCCAACAGCTGGCTCTCCACCATCAAATTCAGGATTGCCTCCAATCGTTCCTTCAACGTCACGTCCGGGGATAGCAGTTACCGCCTTATTGGCTGGTGTATCCATATTGAAGAAATCGTCAACCTCTGTGGTGACAGTAAAGGTTGGCTCGCTACCGTACTCTCGGTGACGAATAACAATCACTTCTTCATTAGCTAATTTGTTGAACTCGCTAAGAATTTCCTCACTGGGATACTGCTCAAGCTTGTTCAAGACATCTTCCAAGTTGTTGAAGTCAGAAAGGGTCTCACCCAATGTATCTAATGGTTTGTAGACCATGACTTCGAGATTCAGACCAGCCTGGTCAATCTGGCGTTGCATTTCGTTGGCAACAAGTTGCTGTAGAGCTAATTCTGTTTTTTCCTTAAATCCAGGCTCTTGGCTTGTATTTGCAGCCTGGAGCAAGCGCTCAACATCTCGATAGAGATCCAAGTTATCTCGAACATTGACTTCTACAGTTCGACCACCTTCACTGATGACGAAGGATTTGTAGATATCTTCCATTGCCAAGGTGTTTTCTGCTACCGCCATTGACCGAGTCGCAGGCTGAGTAATATTGATTTTGTAGCCTTCAGCTGGAGAAGCTTTTGTGAATTCCTTGGCTTCCACGAAGTCCATTCCATCACCTACAGCAACTCCACTGACGGAATTGCTACCATCTAACAAAGTACGGGTTCCAAACTGAGTGTTTTTGGCAATGTTGCTCAGGGTCACCAAGAGGTTTTCAATTTCACCCTGGTTGGCCTGCAACATCTTTTCATCGTTGGTTGCTTCGTTTGCGGAATGTACTGCAAGTTGACGGAGATTAATGAGAATAGAGCTAACTTCACTCAGAGCACCTTCGGTGGTCTGAATCATAGAGATGGAAGTTTCAGAATTTCGAATCGATTGTTCCAGGCCAGTAATTTGCGCCTTCATCTGCTCTGAAATCACTAGTTCTGCTGGGCCGTCAGCTGCTCTATTCAATCGACGCCCTGAGGAGAGACGCTCTAGATTGCCGCTGAGTTCTTTCTCGGTGTGATTCAGATGGCGCAAGGCGTTTAGTGCTGCGACGTTTGAATTGACCCGAAGTGCCATTGAGATTCCTGACTCGAAAGGGAAACGATGAAAACGAAATCCATTTGCAGTTATTATCGACGCCGGAGAAAATTTCTTTAGCGTTTTTTGGCTCGGCGCTTCCAATGCACTGAATGCCTGATGAACATATCGACCAGTACTTAGATTTCTTTAGTCTTTTTTTCTCTCTCAGATCCTTTTGTTTCCTAGAAGATGCTACCTATCGAATTGTCTCAGCTACAGAACGCCTTGCTCACCTGGTTTGCAGAGCACCAGCGAGATCTCCCTTGGCGGAAAAACTACAAAGCCTACGGGGTCTGGATCTCTGAGATGATGCTGCAGCAAACTCGTGTGGCGACCGTCCTTGACTACTATGACCGCTGGATGAGAGTTCTACCGAGTATCCCATCTGTAGCCACGGCAGACGAAGGTACGATTTTCAAACTCTGGGAGGGCCTTGGTTACTACGCACGGGCTCGCAACATTCATCGGGCAGCCAAACAAATCTGTGAACAGCACGCAGGTGAATTTCCCAACGACTATGAAGCTATTCGTCAGCTTCCTGGGATTGGACCCTACACCGCCGGAGCGATTACAAGCATTGCTTTCGAGCAAGATCGTCCAATTGTTGATGGCAACGTGATCCGTGTTCTTTGTCGGTTGCTCAACCTAGATGCTGATCCAAAAGCTGGCTCCACCCAAAAAAAACTTTGGCAAGTGGCTACTGATTGGCTCCCAAAAGGACGTGCCCGCAACTTCAACCAAGGACTAATGGAGTTGGGAGCAACAGTATGTTACCTACAGCAACCGAGTTGTTTGCTCTGTCCGATACAACCTCACTGCCAAGCGTATATTCACCAGACCACGGCAAAGATTCCTCGCCGTGTTCAACGAAAAGCACCTACCCCTGTAACAAAAGCTGTGCTGGTACTCGTGTGCGGGAATAAAGTACTACTACGACGTCCAGAACAAGGTTTGATGCAAGGTCTTTGGGCGTTTCCAGAAACCCTTGTGAAGGAAGAAGAGCCCTTGGTAGAGTTGCAGGCCGAATGGCAGCGCCTTAATCGGCCTAACTTCCAACTACAAATAAATTGGCCTACCTTGACTCATGTCTACACAACTTTCCTAGCGACCCTGCATCCTTTTTATTGTAAGCTGAAATCCATTCAGGCTGATTTTACTTTAGAGGCAGAAGAACAGTGGCATCCTCTGCCAAGTCTTCAAAAACTCGCCATGGCAAAAGCACACGGACGGCTACGTCAAAGCCTGCTGAATCAAAATGATCAGGACTCCTCATGACATTTTTAGAGTTGCATCAGCATCTGGAAGAGAGAGGATTTCGGCTACGATGGGAACATGGTAGCCAACGTACCTATTGTAAGGAGGGAGCAAAGCGGCTCATTCGTTTAGACTACCGACCCAAACAAAGTGTCCCACAGGGTATTAAAAAATATTTATCAGATCTGCTGATTCGAGAAAACCATGCTTGATCTTCCCTACAGTCTGATCATCGAAGCTACTGAAGATCCAATCATCTTTGGATTTTTCTCAGAGGAACTCTCCGGATTCACGGGAGTAGGGCACTCAATTGAAGACTGCCTGTATAAGGCACGATGGGGAATGCAGAATCACGTTGCCCTGTTGCGCGACCAAGGACTACCCGTTCCTCCTGAAAACCCAGACCCTCAGGTGTTGATTCGCAATGAAACACCACAACTGCTGGCCTAACTGAGTCACTTTTAAAACAACAACAGATGGCACAACTAACACGTTTCTTTCGAAAACCGACGCTGACCAGCCTCTCAAAAACCTGCGGCTGAGCGGCCAAGCTCAACCCGGTCGGGTTGAAAAACCTGCTTTCTTCCTTGCCGCAGCAAGCTGATCCAAATCTGCTAGTTGGTTTTGACACTAGTGATGACGCTGGGGTCTATCAACTCAATGATACCCAAGCGCTGGTCACCACAGCAGACTTTATCACGCCACCCGCCGATGATCCCCGACTCTTTGGTCAGATTGCTGCGGCCAACGCCCTTAGCGACGTGTATGCGATGGGAGGACGGCCGCTCACGTGCTTGAACCTACTGGCTTTCCCAGCCAACAAACTGGGACAAGAGGTCCTACACGACATTATTGCAGGGGCTGCAGGTAAAATTTTGGAAGCTGGAGCTGTGTTAGTAGGGGGACACAGCATCGAAGATGAAGAGCCCAAGTTTGGCTTGGCGGTTACTGGGATGGTTCATCCCCAAAAAATCTGGAGGAACAACGGAGCACGAGTCGGCGATGCACTCTTACTAACCAAGTCCTTAGGTAGTGGGGTTTTACTGAATGCCAATCTGAAGGGCTGGGTCAGTCAGGAAGCAATCGAAGAGTGTTTCCTGCAGTTGGCGACACTCAATCAAGTGGCTGCCGAGACACTACAAGCTTTCACCGTCCATGCAGCAACAGACATCACTGGATTCGGACTGGCTGGTCATGCATTGGAGATCGCTCAAGGCTCTGAGGTGACAATCGAAATCGAGACTAAAAAATTACCTTGGCTACCAGAAGCAGCAGCTATGTATGAACGTGGAGTAACCACAGGAACTAACCAGGCTAATCGTAAACTGGTGGTGGATGATGTTGAATTTCCAGCTCAGCAGGTGATACAGGAACTACTGGTTGACCCACAGACCAGTGGAGGTTTATTGGTTAGTGTACCCGCTGAAGAAGCAGAAACAGCTCTGAGCAAGCTCCACAAAGCTGGAGTGCCAAATGCCTGTTTGGTCGGGCAAGTAATCCCTAGAGGTGACAAAGGAATTCGATTTTTCTAATCGGAGAAATATCTCATCTGAAGCCAAAGTATTCATCAAACAACACAATTTATGTTTTTCACGAACAACAAGTAAGCCTTCATCTAAAGAGCCCACAATGAAAATCATGCTGAAGCCCTTCGCAATGTTGCGAGAATTCTTACCACTCGAAGCGAAAAACCAAGAATTGGACGCTGGAAGTACTGTCGCTGATCTGCTTGCGAAATTACAGATTGACCACCCTGCGCTGAAACCGGTGCTCCAGTGCACAAGAGTCGCTTACCAAGACACATATTTGGTTGCTGATGAAGTCTTGGAGGAAGGAGGAGAGTACGCTTTAATTCCGCCGGTGAGTGGCGGTTGAGAGGTGGAGGAAGGTGCCGATTTTGTCGACGGCACTTAAAAGATGATCAGCGCTTAGAGAATTGATAGCTTTTGCGAGCTCCAGGTCGTCCGTATTTTTTACGTTCTACCGCCCGAGCATCGCGTGTTAGGAAGCCTTCTTTCTTCAATTGAGGGCGCAGTTCTTCGTTCGCTTCCAGTAGGGCGCGTGAAATACCATGCTTGATGGCACCAGCCTGCCCTGACAAACCACCGCCGCTAACGTTAATGAAAATGTCGAACTGATCACTGTTTTCAGTCAGTTCTAGAGGCTGCCGAACAACCATTTGCAGAGTGCTTCGACCGAAGTACTGAGTGAGTGGAACTTTGTTGACTAGAATGTTGCCTGAACCCGGCCGCAGATAGACACGGGCAATAGAGGATTTTCGACGGCCGGTACCGTAGTATTGAACGATTGCATTCATAAACGACTCAAATCTCTAACGGTTTGGGTTGCTGAGCCAGATGGGGATGGGCCGATCCTGCATAAACCTTGAGACGGCGCAACATTCCACGGTTGAGGGCGTTCTTGGCCATCATTCCCTTGACGGCTCGCTCAATCAAGGTTTCTGGCTTTCGGGCTTGTAATTCTTCGAAACGCGCAGACTTGATTCCGCCTGGATAGCCTGTGTGATGATAGTACATCTTCTTCATACTTTTCTGACCGGTCACCTGAATTTTTTCTGCGTTGACCACGATCACAAAATCCCCTACATCACTGTGTGGTGCGAACACGGCTTTATGCTTGCCACGCAATGCACGGGCAATCTGTGTAGCCACTCGTCCCAGGGTTTTTCCATCGGCGTCGACGATCCACCAATTGCGTGAATGCTTTTCACCGGCTACGTCTTCTTTGCGTACGAATGGAGTCCTCATAACTTTCATCTAAAATGAAAACGGCGGCTTCCCGCAGTTCTTTCAGGATAGCCAGAATATTTAGTAAACCAGGAATTATATAGAAGCTTGGCTGCGAATGCAAGGATTTTTGTATCAAGCAGCCGTATTTTGCAGCATTTCCGCTCCGATTACTACGTTACGTCCAGCTTCCTTACCTTGGTAAAGGCATTCATCTGCTCGCTTGAGCAACATATCTACGTTCTCAGCATCAAAAGGATAGGTGGCAACCCCAAAAGTTGCAGTCAAGTTGCCTGACGGTTGCTGTTCCTGGTAGGGGATCTCTTCTTCCTCCACTGCCTGGCGCAATTTTTCAGCAATCTTGAAGGCTGCCGGTTTATCGCATTTCGGCAGTAACACAACAAATTCTTCACCACCGAAGCGAGCCGCTAGGTCACCGCGCCGCACACTGCGTTTGAGGATTGCCGCAATCGAAGCCAACACAACATCTCCCATCTGGTGTCCGTGGGTGTCGTTATAGTGTTTGAAGTTGTCAACATCAGTGATGATCAACGAGAAGGGCTGGCGTTCCTCCGGATACAGCGTGACCAGCGCGTCCAGGAACTCGTCCATACGCCGTCGATTGGCCAAGTTGGTCAGCCGGTCGGTATCGGCTGCATGCTCCACCTGCTCCAGTTCCCGTTGTCGATAATAGGCTACCTTGAAAGCAGAAAGCTTATGCCGCAGATCGAAAGTCGAGTATGGGCGACCAAGAAAATCGCCAACACCCATTTGAGCGAGCTTCTCGCGATTGCTTTCATCGTTGCACCACTCACTGACCGCAAAAACAGGGCAATTATGCAAACCCACCGACTCACCGAGGGCTTCGAGTAACTCCTGTTCATCATGGTAGTCATGGTCATAAAGTGGGTCAAGAATGATCAAATCAAAGCGCCGCTCAGCTGGAGTCTCAATGAATTCCTTGGGACTGGCATATTCGACGATCTTCATTTCTTTCCAGAGTGTGCTCAGGGTACCTCGGATTACTCGTCGCTCCCGGCTATCGATATCTACAATCGCAATGCAAGGTGGCGTAGCATTCCCTTGAGGACGAGCATTCCGTCGCAATTTGGCTTGGGCTTCCGTAATCCGCAGTTTTTCCGCAAGAATACTAGCAAAGCTGAGGTAAATTGCCGGAATGTGACTCATCTCTTCGGCTA
>DPLM01000203.1:0-13358 GCA_003541985.1 Deltaproteobacteria bacterium
AGCGTTATTGGCATTATCCACAAAGTTCACAAGCCAATCAGCGTTAGCCAGTAGCTACGAAAAGAGATTACGGTTAGATAGCCCACAAGCTAAAGCCCTTCAATACGCTCACGATGCTACAAAACCGACAAATCCCCTCTACAATGAAGGATTCATCCGCGGTAATTGTATTCAGTGAAAAGAATGAGATGCTGCGCGGGGCTAATGTACTGTTGTGGCCGATGCAGGATGGTGCTCTGCAGGGGCAAAAAGACAATTCAATTTGACTAGCATCAAATTTATCCAAAACTTTTCTCAGCAGCGGGCCAGGAAAGTCATGCCCTGCAGGAACAAATATATCACAAGCCTCCAAACAGTTATCAATTCCTGCCTCCCCAGCAGCTCAGAACCAACAACAAATTTCAGGTCACTGAACGCGACAAGACTCAGTGGAGAAAACTGCTAATCAACAAGGCTTTCTAACACCGATTGAAGAGCAGTCACCCACCGAGCATAATCGTAAAAAACTGAGCAGCAGACTATATTAGCCAAGTACTCTAGACCAGCACACACTTTTCAGTTCCCAGAACACACCAATCCTTGGACTTGATGCGGCCATAATAAGCTACGGCAAGAACTTCCTTCAGCAATAGCTGTGAGAGATCATGACCATTGACCTTAGCAACCACTCAAAAATACTTATCTCGTTCCACATCCACGAGATCAATCTGTCGAGCCTGTTCCAGCAGGTCCCACACGCGATCCTTAGTGTGCGGTGCCAGTTGTTCTTCCTGAGTCCAACGGCTACGAATCTCTGACGCATCAATGCCCACCACCCGAATGCCTAGCTTTTCACCAAAAACAGATGGTAAGTTCTTCCAATTCACGGTGAGTATATCGGCATCGTAGGCACGGACATACTCCATATTTAGAAAGTCTTCTGACTGTGATTGAATGGTCGACAATAACAGAAGCTGTCGCAACTTGAACAGCCTCATCAGTTGGAGATGACAGGAGAAGAAGACCTAATCAATCGAACGGAGTGGATCAACTGAAAGCCTTGGGAACTTTGTGCGCTCAAACCCGCGGCGGTCAGCTTTACGGCGATCATTTGCTACAGGAACACTTTGAACCCGGCGATCAGTCGGCTTGCGACGTTCGGAAATCCTACCACGTCGATCACCTTTACGGCGATCTTCTTTGATGCCTACCTCGGAGAGGTTTATGTGAATCTTGCGGCGCTCCTCACGGGTTCGGCGTTCTGGCAAATCAGCTTCGATGATACCACCAAGGGTTAAGTGAATCGAATCACCTGTCTTTGTCTTTTTCATAAATTTTTCAGCTCGCTCCTCGATTCTGAAAGGACTGTTTTCTTGAAACCATTGGTCGAATTAGAGAAACCCATCAATAATCCCCAGTCTTTCAAGTCGGCATGTTGCTTCTGCTCTCAAGTTCTAGGACCAACCCCTAAGATCATGGATTTTTACACTGTGATGGTGAGATATACTCCAAAGGGAATCTATTGCCAATTCTTTCTTACTAAAGCAACTTTTCGGTAATAGTATTGACAAGCAGAGAACTCAACAAGCCCAGCGCAGGAATGCTCAACTCTGACCAAATGAAGTATGAAGGCAAGCTATATCCACCTCCCCACATCTCGTATTCTCTGTCTAAGCAGCAACCAATTTTTGCTAACCTCTCAATGATTGCGTGACGAGCCTTCAGAAAACCAATAATCTTGGGACAGTTTAATCAGATGATTTGCTGATCTCAGGCAACATCCACTTCTAGTTCCCTACCGGTCATCATAAACTTAGAGATGGAATCATGTTCTGTTATTTTCCATACCCTCCAAACTTCTTTCCTGCAGGAGGAGTCGACTTACGAAGGCATCCATGACTAAGAATGTTGCCATTCCTTCACAAACTTATCGCTGGGTCATGCTCTTTGGGGTTTGGTTGATCTATTTCTGTTTCGGGTTGACGGTTTCGGCGCTTGCCCCACTGGTGCGGCCCATCACAGAAGACCTCTCGATGAGTTATGCAGCAATGGGGAGTGTGCTCGGCGCCTGGCAGCTTATTTACATTGGGACTGCTCTACCTTGTGGCGCACTGATTGACCGTTTTGGTCTACGGCGTTCACTGCTGATAGCTTCACTACTGATGGGGGCCTCTGCGCTGTTACGTTCACAGGCTGAGGACTATATGATGATGCTGGTCGCAGTAGCCTTGTTTGGCCTAGGGGGTCCACTGATCTCAATTGGTGCTCCAAAGTTGATTAGCCTCTGGTTTGAGGGTCCACAAAAAGGACTGGCGATGGGCCTGTATGTAACAGGGCCGGCATTGGGTTCCATTGCTGCTCTATCACTAACGAACTCAGTTGCCATGCCTTTCTTTGAGAACCAGTGGCGCAGCGTAATGTTCAGTTACGGAGTGATCGTGCTGCTGTCTGGAATTGTCTGGTGGGCAATCAATCTGGAACCGGGAAGCCAACGACTGGAACAGAAAAGTTTGCAGGAGGCCCGCCCCGCCCAGTGGGGTCTATTTCTGCAGTTAAGTCAAATTCGAGCTGTGCAGTATGTTTTACTGATCAGTATCGGCATTTTTCTTTACAACCACGGCCTGAGCAACTGGCTGCATGAGATCCTGATGACCCGCGGTTTGAGTTCAGAGAAAGCCGGAGTCTGGGCTTCGCTGCCCACAATGATTGGTGTACTAGGGGCACTACTGATTCCCCGCAAGGCAACTCCTCCCTATCGGGTTCGCATTCTGACTGCTCTGTTTCTACTGGCAGGTTCTGCCTCTCTTTGCTTTCAGTCTTCGACAGAGTGGGTTCTACTGCTAGGCTTGGTCCTCAAGGGCATCACGCAGGGTTCGATGATGACAATCCTGTTACTTGTGCTGATGGAAGTTCCAGAGGTAGGCGCTAAGAACTCAGGCTCAGCGGGAGGGATGTTCTTTGCCGCAGCAGAAATTGGCGGGGTCCTGGGCCCATTGGGACTCGGAGTCTTGTCTGAGTGGACCGGAAATTTCCAAGGAGCATTGGGGGGATTGACCTTCGTTTGTTTCTTGCTGCTTCTCCTGCTCAACCTGCTACAGCGTTCTGATGAACACTCTACTTGACTCCGCGAGGGATCAACGCATCTCCACCATTTTTAGACCAACCTCTGCCAGTTGCTGAATGGGATCATCGCTGTAGGTCATTGCCTCTTCGAGAGCAAACACCGCAATGTAAGCATCATCTTTTTCAGGCACATCCAGCAGGGGTGAAGCACGACCTGAATTGATTTGTTCTCGCAGCTGGTAGAGCGTCCGGAAGTAATTCAACTCTAGGAACTCCTCAATGAAGCGCCGAGTCACTTCCTGATTCTCTAAATACACCACGAGGGTTGCGGCATTACTATCAAAACTTTGCCGAGTCCGTCCCTCTACCAAAGCAATAAGCTCCTGGCGTGAAAAGTTTGGAACCGAGTTGGAAGCCATCCAGATTTCTTGTGCCTCTGTCGAATCCAGCAAGAAAAGCCAGATTCCCAGCAGGGCCATCAGCTTTTGCATAGATTCTCAGAATTCATAGGTCGCCGAAATCGCTTGGGCTTTCCAATTTTCGCCCATCTTTTCGCGCCACTGTGAAGATTCGGAAGTTTCTTTATTTTGCGAGTAACGCAGGCCGAAGTGGCCTGTCTTATCGTGAAATTCATACTTCAGAGTCCAATCGTGATGGGGCCTGTATTTCAGACCGGCAAAGCGATGAGTGCCCCCAAATATTTGCTCATTATTTTCCTCAACAGACCAATCCCCGTAGCCAACATAAGTAGTGAGTTGCTTCATGTGCAGGGTCAGCACGGCAGAGCGGTGTGTATCCAGCCGCTCACGAAGATCTGAATCAGCTGCCGCAGTAATACACTGCATGAAGGAATAGTAGTCTTGCTGTGTACCTTCTGCTACATAATACAAACGTGACTGTTCTAAGGTCATTTGCCATTCTTCCCACCACAACTCCAATCCATCATAGTCGATCACATAAGGTCGAGTAAATTCACCAGTTGGTGGTGGCCCGCATTGGTGAGACTGCAGAAAATTATCAACACCAATCTGCTGCGTAAGATCAAGCGATTCCCAGTTAGCTTGAAGTAATGATTGGGCCGCAGACTTTTGATAATAGGAGTAAGGAATCTGAATAAAATGAACAGGCTCATGGTGATCCTTGCGAATCCGGATCATCTCCCAGAGTTCCAATTCTAGCGAGGCAAATTGGTTTTCCTGGCGATCTAACTCCATACCTAATTCTGAAAGTACGGTCAGATAATCTTCTTGGGGCTCTGGATAATCACGAACAATACGACCCAGTTCAAGCTGTACTTGAAAGCTTGAACTTCTTGGTGTGTAAAAGTAGGTCACCCAACCATCCCCTCGATCGAAGATGGCTGCATTCTGTCCCCAATAGATCTGCATCGGCTGGGCGTGATGAATACCAAGTCGATCTGCAGGATTTAGCCGCTGCATGTTGTAAAAACCGTAGGGCAGCTGCAAACGCCCGAATCTTGTACCAACAATACTCTTACCAAGATAAGTGTTTGCATCCAGCAGCAGGAATTCAAACTCACTGTCCGGGCCATCATTAAGGTAAGGCTGGTAAGCATAAAGGGCTCGGAAGGAAAGCCACGGCTGCATGACCCAATCCAAGCGCAGAGCTGCTTCCCAGCCACCATCTTCCTGCTGCGGCAGATGCAAGGGCTCAGGATCGGTCTGCATCCAGGCCTTGGAAACCCAGCCACTCCATTGTAGTTTTGCAAATGGCGATGTATTTTCGTTGGCCAAGATCCCCCAAGGCCAAAGTAGCAAACACCAAAAGATTTTTCTCATGATTTTCTCAGAATCGTTGTCGAACACTGCAAACTATACTAATGTATTTAAGTGTCAACAGCATATAACAGATATGATTTTGTTATGATTATTCTGGATTTGTAATCCTAACTGACAAATTCGATGTCCAACTTGATTGAACGACTCCGACGCCAGCCGCTGAATCGACAGATTAGCTTGTCGATCTGGATGCTCTTTGTTAGCACTGGAACGCTGTTCGGACTAGGCCTTTACCACTACATGGAGGAAATCGCTGAAAAAAATTTTCAACAGAGCCTTCAGCAGGATCAACTCATTGCGGAGATCTTTCTACAGAACCAATTTAATGAGTTTACTGATGAAACAGAGGGCATTGTCAGCACCTACAATTTCCTATTGGAAGCCACGGCTGCAGATACAGTCCGCAACCGCTCCGTCCTGAAAACAATGTTTACAAAACTGAAGGAATCCCCAGGGTTCCTTTGGTTCTTCAATAATACCTGCCAGCTCCAGACTTCCTACAGCAGTACTGGAGAGTTTCCCGCACTACCCAATCTCTGTGAAGAGGCCGGGACGCTGCTACAATTCAGTGAGGATACCCAACAAACCTTTCTACTTTCACACCATATTCTGCAAGATCGTCAGGGCCTACCCTATGGCCAATTACTGATCGCTAAAAATCTCAATCTGCAGGAGTGGGAACAATCACCACAAGTATTTCATATCTCTGCGGATCGCATACGCTTCACAATAGAGCCTCTGGCAACAGATACTTCAGATAGTTTCCGAATTCACAGTCTACCTGTACCCACCACCAGTCATTTCCATCTGAACCTATTTTATGACAACAAGCGGCTTGAAGCAATCGCCAACAACACCACTGTAGCTGCGCTAGTCGTCTTCCTGATGATGGGGTTAATTCTTTATCTCGGTGTGAGGCTGGTTCTTGAGAAAACCATCACAGGGCCAACCAACCAACTACTAGAAGACGTTCAAACCTTCATAAAAGACGATCATCAGGTTCCTCTCCGTGAGCAGCAATCCCAGGAATTAGATCAACTCTACCAGGCGATTCACGAGATGACGGTAGCCATCCAGAAATCTCGTAAGCAGCAACTTGATCAATTAGAGGAACGACTACAGATGCGTTCCAAGCTGGAGATCGCGGACGCATTGGGGCACATCAGCCATGAAATCAATCGTTACCTCGGGGCAATCCGCATCTCTGCGGAGTTTTTGCGGCTGCTTCCTGATCAGGACCCTAAACCTCGACTACTGCAGATTGAAGCTTCCGTAGACAAGTGTACAGCAACACTGAGAGAGGTGATGCAGGCCTGCCGCTCTGGTCAATTGGGATCCTTCAACCTCAGGAAATTATTGGAAGAGCAACTTCCTCTTTACCAGTCTCAGGAGCAGATTCCCCTAAAGCTGGACTACTTCACTAACTTGGAAGAATTTTATTTTTCTCGTAGCCTGATCAGTAGTTTTCTGGAAAACTGTATCCAAAATGCAGCATATTCCATTCGTCAGGCCCAGCCTAAGTCCCCATCCATCTATATCGAAGTTAGCGAATACTCCCAACAGGACCGTCCTTCTCTTCGCATCAGTGTATATGATAATGGTGTCGGCATCCCACCAAATACAATAGATCAACTGGGCAAGCAGTCTGTCCCATCTCTCAAGGCAAGTGGCAGCGGCTTTGGTCTCTATTCATTGAACAACCTACTGAAACGGCATGGAGCCTCACTACACTGCACCAACCAGCAAGAGGGTGGTGCAATGATTCGCCTTACCTTTCCGCTGGATCTGACCCCAATAGATCAAAACCTGCACAACTAAGTCAGCAAGGTGGTATACCCAAGAAGAATATTGCGAAATTACTAGAAAATAGGAAGGTAGAACTTCCCGCAGAAGCAGAGAAGTTCCTTGCGAGGAGTGAATAGACCTTTCAACCAGAGATGGCGAGTCCGTCTAGCAGCATTGACGGTACAAAGGTCTTGCTGATGTAGGGCTGATAGCAATTGCCTAAAGCTTGAATTTGGCCAAGCAGATCAAAGAAATTTCCAGCAATTGTGATGCTGTCCACAGGTTGCACTCTCTCTCCTTTTTCCAGTAGGAAGCCCTGTACTCCAATAGAAATATCGCCATTGATGGGGTTGCAGCCCGCTGCTCCTTCCAAACTGGTTACCAACAGAGCCCGCTCAGGTTGTTGACAGAGTTCTTCTAGAGAGTAACCTCCCTTCTCCATCACCAGATTATGTGAACCCGTTCCGATGCCGCTGCTGTAACTTCGCCGGGCATGGCCGGTAGAAGTTCGCTTTTCTTTGCCTGCTGATTCTACATGGTAGAGAAAGTTTTGAAAAACTCCTTGGTCCACGAGTGAAAGCTTCTGCGTCAACACACCCTCAGAATCGAGGTGAGAAGAACCACGTGCTCCAGGAATATGCGGATCATCATACAAGATAACGTTCTCTCCAGCGATTTTATCTCCAAGGCGTCCCGCCAATCGAGAAGTACCCTTCTGTGCAGCATCCGCATGAAAGGCTCGGAAGAACATACCTAGCAATTGAGGAGCACAGTACTCGTCCAAAATCACCGGCATATTGCAATTCTGAATGCTCCGGGCTCCTAACAAAGAAGTTCCTTCCTTCACTGCTTTTGGGCCAATGGCTGCTGCCTCTGTACGGTTCCAGTCTCGCATTTGCCAGAACCAGAAGCCTGTTTTGCGAGACTCTCCTTCCTGCAACAAAGCTCCGCAGTAGGTTGTCACGCTGTTGGCTTGTTGCCGGTAGTGCGTTCCTTTGGAAGTCCCGAGAATCCACTCACCCGATTCCCGAGAAATCCCTAGGTAGGGAAGTGTTACTACCCGTTGATCTGTTTGCTTGGCAGTGGCTTCGATCTCCAAACCCACCTCGGCCAACTCCTCAAAAGTCAGCTGTTCTAAGTCAGGATTGTATAGATGAAGGGCTTCTGCGGAAGGAACATTCTGAACAGGATTTGGCAAATTCACGTCTAATTGATCCTGTAATTCCGCATTTTCCAGCGCTTCATCTAGCACACGGCGCAGCGCCGATGCTTCCAAACGTTCAGTGTGAGCCAATCCTGTCCGTCCTTCGAGCAAAACCCTTACCCCTAAACCCAAGCCAGTTGATTGGTCGACCTTCTCTATCTTCGTATCACTAATCTTTAAGCTGAGTGATTCTCCGCGCTCCACAAGCACGTCAACTTCTGCTAGTCCACTTTGACGGGCAAGATTCAAAATGTGTTCAATGGCCGCTTCCGGTTGCATCAGCGTCCTCCCACAAGAATCGAATCAATTTTCAAAGTAGGTTGTCCAACCGTGGTCGGCACCCAGCCGCTAGAAGCACCGCACATGCCTGCTGCTAGCTTCAGATCATCAGCAATCATCGAAATTTTAGGAAGGACTTCGTGACCCTTGCCAATTAGGGTTGCTCCACGCACTGGTTCTGCCACTTTTCCCTTACGGATAATGTAGCCTTCCTGAACCGCAAAGTTGAATTCACCTGTTCCCGAATCTACCGAACCCCCACCCAGTTTCTTAGCGTAGAGTCCATGATCAACGGAGCGGATGATGTCCTCAATCTTGTCCGGTCCCTTGTCAATGTAGGTGTTCCGCATTCGGGAAACAGGCGCATATTTGTAGGACTCTCGACGGGAAGAACCAGTTTGAGAGACACCCACCTGAGCTGCTCCCATTCGATCACTGAGGTAATGCTGAAGGACACCATCCTTGATCAATACTGTTCGCTGTGCATCGTTGCCTTCGTCATCAATATTCAGCGAGCCCCAAGCATTGATAATCGTGCCGTCATCAACGGCTGTCAACACTGGACTAGCGATTGACTGACCTAGCTTACCTGTGAACGGTGAGGCATTTTTTCGGATGGCTTCTGTTTCCAGCGGGTGCCCACAAGCTTCGTGGAAGATCACGCCACCAAACCCATTGCCCATCACGACCGGCATGACCCCCCCATCGACGTAGCCTGCACCTGCCATGCGTAGCGCTGTTTCAGCTGCCTCTCGGGCAAGCTTCTCCAGATCTACTTCTTCTAGAAATTCATAACCCCCCAGCGCTCCTGGTGACTCGGCACCGCCCTGAGGTCCATCTCCAGTATCGGCAATTGCAGACAGGCGAACTCGCATATATTGTCGGCTATCTTCCCGGAATAGACCCTCACTGTTGGCAATCAACATCGAACGCTTCTTCTCAACAATTGAAGCACTGACCTGCCTAATAGCCTCTCCGTGACTACGTGTTAACTCATCCAAGCGGCGGAGGAGTTCAACTCGATCAAGCTTGCCTACTTTTTCAGGATTCAATCGAATTCGGTGCCGATCATTGACCGGAACCCGTCTCAAATCTTTTGGAGTGACCCGCCCTTCTCCGCGCTTGGAGCGAGCCAGATTTTCTGTCAGCTGCAAAAGACCAGCTGGATCTGGATCACAGCTGTAGCCATAGCAGGACTCATGACCAAACAGTAGGCGGATACCGATACCATAAGAATTCCCCGAGTTGATCTGATCAATCTTGCGATCTAGCAAATCCAATGAACGTGAAATAGAGTCCTCGATAAATACTTCGGCAAAGTCGGCTCCTTGATGGAGACCATGTTCCAGCACTTTGGCAATTGTTTGGTCGGCAAGCATGGCAATTCTCAGAAAATTGGTTGATTGGAGAAAGTAAAAATCATTGTGACCTGTGAGTTCGGAGGGACGCAAGAGAAAAGACACTTAGCCGATGAGAGAGGAGGTTTTGGTTCAAGCTGGAGTAGAGCTATGGCGCAGTCCCTCGACTAATTCAGCATAGCAGGCTTGATCCGCATGAATGACACTATGTCGCACCAGAAAGTCCAAGACTACCAAATTGCAGTTGGTCTTGATGTCATCTGTTTCTGCCACCAGTCGCATTACTTCAGCGATCGGCATCAGTTGAAATTCTTCTACCTCTCCGTCCTGATTACAGGGTTGAAAAGTTTCTGGCAGTTCTAAATCATAAGTGTAGATGATTTCGCGCCTTAACTGTCCCTTGGAATTGTGATGGCATAGCGTCACCAGTCCCACGGATTTTAGCGTCTCTGCCAGCGTCATTGGGACTCCAGCTTCTTCCTGGCATTCCCGCTTCATTACCTGCTGAGGGCTCTGGTAGGCTGTCATTCCTCCAGCAACCATTTGATCCAATTTACCAGGATAGCGCGGGCGGTTCCTGGCTCTTCGAGCCATCCAAAGCCAGATTCCGTCAGTACGTCTCACAAAGCCATTGAGATGAACACCAAGGTTCAGTACTCCCAGTAGGGCCGTTGCGCTCCGTTCTACACTGAACAAAGGCACCCCCTCACCATCACTGATCAGGTAGTGTTCATCCCGCCAACCGTTGATGTACCCTTGGTCTCGCCATTGTCGCAGGACTACATCCAACTGAGCCGATCTTTCTTTCGGTGATGATGGTTCTCCCAGCAACTCGACACGCTCTGATTCAACAGCAAAGAGTGCTGGTGACTGTTCAAATAGTGGTAGATCTTCTGGAAGAATCCAACCAACTTTATATCCGGCAACATAAAAAGGTCGAAATTGATTCAACTGATAATTATGACACCGTTGAACCCAGCGCAGTAGGGGGCGCAGATCATCCATTTTCAGTTTGCATTACGAGACTGATTACGAACCTCCAGGGTTAGACGAGTGCGTAGGTCAAAGAGTCCACGCTCCATGCCCACTGGGTATTCGTGGGGGTTGACGGTACGCAGTACGGCACTATGGAAACCATCCAACTGCGACTGTACTCGCTCACGCATATTGTTCAGGGATGGCAACTCCTGAACAATTTTTCCTTGCCGAAATACTGGCTGCAGCAGGTCTTCCCAATTTGTTTCAGACTCAAAACGTCGCTGACGGGTGATGTCAAAGGGATCCACCATTGTGGGGTTGTCTAATCCTTGCTGGACATCAAAGATCATATCGGCAGCATAGTGTCCATTCTGGCGATATCTTCTGACCTGCTGAATGCCCGGAGTGGTGAGCTTGTTCGATTGCTCAGCAATCTTGATCTTGTACTGCCAGGCCTTACCCGGATCTCGAATTGCTCCCATCTTGTATACACCATCAAGCGCTGGCTGATCATAAGCAGTGACGAGTTTAGTACCGATTCCCCAGGCATCAATCTGGGCTTGTTGGAGTTGCAGAGAATCCACTACAAATTCGTCTAAGTCGTTACTGGCTAGTATTTTTGTTTCCTGAAACCCGTTCTCATCAAGCATTCGCCGAGCCTCCACACTGAGGTAGGTCAAATCTCCTGAATCTAGTCGAATTCCTGCTAATTCATGCCCTTGCACTCGTAGTTCTCGCCCAACTTCAATTGCGTTCTGAACCCCTCGCAGAGTTGAATAGGTATCGACTAGCAGCACTGTGTTATTGGGCATTACCTTGGCGTAGGTCGCAAAGGCTTCACGTTCATTGTCGAAAGACATCACCCAACTGTGACCCATCGTACCACGGACTGGAATCCCGTAATGCTTTCCAGCGAGAACATTCGATGTCGCCACACATCCACCAACATAGGCTGCTCGACTGGCAGCCAGTGCACCATCTGATCCTTGTGCGCGGCGTAGTCCAAATTCTAGCACAGGCTTGCCCTTTGTCGCTATACAGATACGAGCTGCTTTTGTAGCGATCAGTGTCTGAAAATTGACGACATTGAGAATGTGGGACTCCAGCAACTGACACTGAATCAATGGTCCCTGAACACGCAACAGGGGTTCATACGGGAATACCACCGTTCCCTCTGGAACCGCATCCAAATCACAGATCAGTTCCATCTCCTCGAGATACTTCAGAAACGGCTTTTCAAATAACGGCTTGCCATCACTGCCCTCTAGAGTTGCCAGATAAGCCAGGTCGGAATTAGTGAAGCGAAAATCTCTGAGATAATGCACCACGTCCTCCAAGCCGCAGGCAATCGTGAAGCCACCCTTGAAAGGAGCGGTACGAAAAACCATATGGAAGACACCTTCTCGATTTTGCAGGCCACTCTTCCAGTAGCCGTAAGCCATGGTGATCTGGTAGAGATCCGTGCGTAGAGCAGAAAATTCAGACAGCATGCAGAGTTCAGGAATTTGGTTCTGCGGATTCCAGTGTTATTTCTATTGGGGGTGTTTGAGTGGAATCGACTTGGGGCTGGCGCTGCCGGTCGTAGACCTTCTGAAGAACACTATTAACAAAACTCTTGGTCTTTTCGTCAATGAAGGAGTCCGTTAACTCCAATGCCTCATTGATCACAACCCGGTGTGGTACTTCGTTCGCCTGAAAAAGCATTTCGTACACTGCTAAGCGAAGTACGTTACGGGTCAGCACAGAGAGACGGCCTAATTTCCAACTCTCTAGATTGTGCTTGATCACACGATCCAGTTTCTTGCGATGGAGGGAAGCGCCCTGTATCAGGTTGCGAGCAAATTCAAGAGTTTCCTGCAGCTTCTTACCAAACTCCTGATGCTTTGCATCTATCTGTTCCATTGCAATCTTGTCTTCCTTGAGACGACTACAGAAGTGTTCCCATTCATCCTGACGAGTTCTGGCGAGGAAGGCATCAATCAGATCTAGTTCTGTGGTCTTGTGAATTTCCAGTTGATAAAGGCCTTGCAGGGCAATCTCGCGGGCTTTGTGGCGCATCCTACTTTCTCGTGACGAGTTGGCTCGTACTAGGGATTTCTGTGGGGATCAGGCGACAAGTTGGAAGTCTTCGTCACGTAGTAATTCGAGGGAGGGACCAACCCAGTCACCGGAATCGAATTGCCGCAGCAAATCTATTCCAGTCTGTCGTAGTTCAGTGTCCAACGGGACATAAGGCAGTCGAAAGACCGGTTTGGTAGCACCAGTCATTGCCAGAGCCGTGTTGACGCCAACCGGATTAGGATGGACAAACAGCCAGTTTATCAAGGGTTCCAATCGGTCAGCCAGTGTTGAGTTAGGTTCATCCATCAATCGTCGCATCAAGCCAGGTACTACATTGGCAGTGACAGAAATCACACCATGTCCACCACAACGATGTCGAGCTTCCCATGCCTGATCGTCATTACCTGACCAGCAAGCAATTCCTTCTTTTTCGTAGGCTGCAATTCGGTCGTTCCCTGCGCATTCCTTAACACCCAACAGGTTCTTATCTTTAGCCAATTCACGAACCAATTCTAGAGGCAGGTCTTGTCCAGTACGAGATGGTACGTTGTAGATGATGGCAGGGCCCAACTCCAACACCCGCTGAAAGTGCTCTCGCAGCCCTGTTGGTGAAGTCTTGCCGTAATAGGGATTGATCTGTAGTGAAGCGTGCATCCCTGAAGCAAAGCCGTATTTAGTGGCCTTGAGTGCTTCTCGTGTGTTGTTGCTTCCAGTATTACCAATCACCTTCAGCCGATCTCCGAAGTAATGAACAGTGTGAGCAATCAACATCAGGTGCTCTTCCCAATGCATCAAGTGGCCTTCTCCAGTGGTACCACCGACTACAATTCCCTCAGCACCGTGTTTGATCTG
>DPLM01000203.1:13756-23016 GCA_003541985.1 Deltaproteobacteria bacterium
ATTGCGGTAATCAGGCTGGCTGCCAGCAGGTCGGCTTTCATGGTTTGTTTTAGGACAGAGTTTTAGGGAGCTTTTTGAAGATTGGATTCGTAGTAGCGAGTGTATAACCCGGCTTTCTCTGGAAAGCGGATACCGTAGACGTTGCTTCGCAATTCTGGTCGAAAGAAGCTATTTTCAACTAACCCAACCCAGTCATGCGTCAGATGTTTGGGAAGATTGATCTGTACCCGCTCTCCTTCTTGAAAGCGAGGATTGATCGGTTTGGGCATTGGACAAACTGGCTCTCCGTTAGAGGTGTCACCATAACAGATCCAGGAAGCCCGAATGATCACACCGATCCGCTGGGGTCCTCCACTCACCTGAATAAAATCACTTGGAGAAAACGAAGTAATGATGACCCGAGAACGATCATTGATACGATCAAAAATCTCTAGTTCATAGGCTCGATACTCCGCACAAGCTATATCAAAACAGAGCAGGCTGAGCAATAGCGACCCTAGCCACTGTTTCATTGAGTCGCCCCCTCTAGGTTAGCTCCTTTCATCAGGGTCCCCTGTGTCTCAGCACCAGTCAAGTTGCTGCCCTGCAAATCTGATTGCAGAAAGCTAGCTTTGTTGAGCTTGGCATTCGTAAATACTGCTTCCTTACCATTCACACCGCAGATTAAAGCGTCTTCCAGATTGGCTTCGTTGAATTGTGCTTGAAACAGCTTTGCCTTGTAGAAATTGCTACCCTTAAGCATCGCTCTGTTAGCTGAGACGACTGTTAGATCACAGAAACTGAATGAGGAATTAGCAAGCACTGCCTGCTCCAAAGATGCCGCTGTCATTAAGGAACCTGTGAAGTCTGCCTTGGTAGCCATCAGACCTTCGGCTTCCGCCAATGAGAAGTCACAGAGTAGGAACTTGCCCCGCATCAGATAGGCTCCGTTCAGCCGAGCTTGTGAAAAGCTCGCTAACTCAGCATTCACCTCAATCAGAATCACTCGTTCCATTCTGGCGCCACTAAGGTCGGTACGCACTAATGAAGAAGAACGGAAACTCGTCTCACCCAAACTGGAATTCTGAAGATTGGTACCATCCAGATCACAGTTCTCCAGCGCAGCTTCACGCATGCTTGCTCCACGCATATCACAACCACCGAGGATACAAGCTTCAAAACGGACTGCGTCTAGTACAGTGCTCAAAAAAGTAGTGTCGTTGAAGCGGCATCGTCGAAACACACCACCTGCCAGAGACATCCCATCTAGCTTTAAGCTACTCAGGTTCAAATCACGCAGGGGTTCACGACGACGGATTCGACGCTCAATTTCATCTCGGTTGATATCCGCCATGGCTCACTCCTCCGGCAAGTCGATCAAGTACTTCTGGTAAAGTTCCAGAACTGGTTCGTAGGGCCGCGTCTGCACACCATTCTGAGAAAACTGATAGGCCATCCCTTCTGCATCATTAACCAGATTAAATCTTGTTCGGCGTACAAAGATTGATGTTCCAGCGATAGCTTTGCCCGTAAGAATAACTGCACCTCCATCCATTTGCTCACTGATGTCGCTAATTCGCTTAAAGCCTCTGATTTCTCGCATATAGCGATGAGTCTTGCTCACTTTCTGAGCTATTTCCTCTCCAAGAGGGGCCAGATCTTTCTCATCATTTCCAGTAGGCTTGCCTTTACCCCAACGACGCACGATGGCATCAACTTCTTCGCGTTCTTTACTGAAGTCTGCAACTAGTGATTTAAGTTCATCTTCACGTTCTCGGATCCGCTTCCGCTCACTCAGTGAAATGCCAACTTCCAAGGTTGATTTCTTAGCTCCTTCCTGAGCTCCAACACTTGGAACCAAGACCACGTATCCCCCTTCAATCTTACTTCCAGAAACGTCTCCATCTTTATTAAGGACGCGCACACACTCACCACCACTTACAGTCGCATCCGTGATATTCCCTAATACAAACAGGTGCTCTCCAGCTGTAACAGTAGCCTCCATCAGCTCATTGGCACTGAAGGAACCTCCTGCTTGAATCGTCCCTTTCAAGACATTCTGCTGTACATGTACGTCACTGGTCGCCCTTACCACCGACTGACCAATGGAGCCGCTGACCTCAATGCGGAAGGCTTCCACACGGCAACTATCTCCAATGTTGCCCTTGACCTGCAAGACCCCGTCAAATCGGACAACACCCGCATGGATATTGTCGACTGTCTTCAAGTCATGAACATGGAGGGCACCGTTATGGTAGCAAACCACCCCATCCTTATCGGCCACAATTTCGTTACGTGCCGTACCATAGCGTGCATTCTGTCCAGGCACTAATTGGCAGATACGTCCTGGAACGGCGCTGATTGCACGCCCCTTGACAGAGTATCCATCATCGCCGTCAGTCGGTGCATAGACGCGTGCTAGCACTTGCCCAGCCTCGACCTTCTGCATCATCGGCACAGTACGCAGATCAACTCCAGAGAGATCGTCATAACCTGAACGATCCATGAAAGTCAGTTCCGGGGTTCCATTTGTACCGTTTCTAGCTCGGCCACCCTGAGCTACACAGATGAAGTCATAATAGCTCTTCTCATCGATTATCTTCTGTACAGATGTCGCATTAAGGCCCTGTACAACATCATGTTGTTCTAGAAAATGTTCGACCTCTTCGATCGTGACAGCGGCATCGTCCGCAGCTGGTGGAATTAAATTCAGAAATGCACTCTGCTCGTCATGGCTGATTTCCACCTGCATCAAAAATTTGCCACTTGTCAAGTCACTGAGCTCCTCAAAATTACCCGTGCTGCGTTCGTAGATTTCCAGTAGGCGTTCTGGCAGATAAGGCACGTCCATGACGTGCAACTCACGCTGGATATCGTCCAAATTGGCGACTTCAGCGCCAACCAGCTGCGGTGGAACACGCAACAGTAACCGATCATCCACAACTGCTAATTTATAAAGTTCCTTCTTTTTTGCCACGTCAGTTCATAATCAGGATAGAGGAAAGACGAATTGGGTCGTTCATTAGATAGGGCTGCCAGCAAGATCAAGCAACTGCTGACGCTCTTTCTTGGAGAGAATTCGATGTTCTCCAGGTCGTAAGGTCTCCAGACCAATACTGCCAATCCGAAAGCGCTTAATTTTGAGCACCGGATAGCCCAATCCGAGGAACATTTTCTTAATTTGCTGGTTTGTGCCTTCGTGAAGAATCACTTCCAGCCAGGTTTTGTCATTCCGCTGATGAAGAATTTTGCTCTGGACCGGCATGTGAGAACGTCCATCAATCACAGGTCCACGACGCAATGGCTCCATCTCCGAAAACTGGATCAGGCCGCGTACTTTAACGAAGTAACTCTTAGCGATCTTGAAGCGCGGATGCATGATGAGGTGAGCAAACTCACCATCGTTTGTCAGCAGCAGCAGCCCTTCTGCGTCGTAATCCAGACGACCCACCGGAAAAAGGCGCTGTGACTTGCGCGGAAAGTAATCAACAATCGTTCGTCGACCTTCTGGATCGCTCAGAGACGTGATGCAATTCTTGGGCTTGTAGAGCGCGTACACCTTGCGCTGTGCGACTTCTGGCAGCCGAACCTTCTTACCGTCAACCACTAAATGGTCCCGACCTGGGACCATTCGTTGACCCAACTCCGTGACTGTCTGACCGTTGAGACTGACTATGCCCTCGAGGATCATCTTCTCTGCAGCCCGTCTGGAAGCGATACCAGCCTGGGCCATCACTTTCTGAATTCTGACCGCAGAGCTATCAACTACTGGAAGAAGACTCGTCACGCTTCTAGCTTGCAGAGGATGCTTGGGTGACGAGGATTTCGAGAGCTTGCTGGGCCGCTCGCTGACCTGCTTGTTTTTTGCTTTTTCCTGTTCCACGACCGTGTACTTTCTGTTCTACCAAGGCTGCCATCTCGAACTCTTTCTGGTGATCGGGTCCGGTCTGGTGCATCAACTCATAAGTAACTAACACGCCAAAGTTCTTCTGAACATATTCCTGTAATTCTGACTTAAAATCCCTCACAGCGACATCTTCGACCCGATCTGGCAACAAACTGCTGAAGAGTTTGTGGACGATTCGCGTCACCTCTTGTAGTCCTTGCTTTTCTCGGCTGTCTAAATAGATCGCGGCGAAAAGTGCTTCGACAGCGTCTGCCAACAGAGATGCTTTCTCACGCCCGCCTGTCATTTCCTCACCTTTACCCATCAATAGAAACTGACCGAGTTCCAGTGAGTTCGCGATCCGGCGTAACCCACTCTCGTTAACCAGCGAAGCACGCAATTTCGAAAGACCGCCTTCCGACAATTCTGGGAATCTATCCATCAGCAATTCACTAATCAGCAGATCCAGTACCGCATCTCCCAAAAATTCGAAGCGCTCATTATTCTGTTGGGGACTCCTAGCGTTGCCATCGTGAACACAAGATTTATGAGTTAGTGCCTGCTTCAGCAGTTCAGGTCTACTGAACTGATAGCCGAGTCGATTACAGAGTTCCTGCGTTGGAGCTTGGGGTAACATTCCGATCTCCTGAACGATTCACCTTTGGTTATGGAGGGAGTCCTGAGGCGGGTCACTGATACCAAGCGACACGGCAAGAATTTACTCAGCGCGGTCGCTGGCACCAAACTCGAACCGTCTGGGGACTATACATCCCGAACGTTAGATAGTGAAAGGCTCCATCTGCGGCTGTCTGCTCCACTTCCATCTGAGAGACTCCACCCGGACAGACAGTTTGCAGGGCACGCGCTTCTTCCAATTCAGTAGTCGCAAACAAGGTACTGATCTGACGTACCACAGCGTCGGGCTCGTGAGGTTGCTCGCTAGCCTCCAAATAGAGATACGTTTGATAGCAACTGCTGGTACCCAGCATCAAGATGATACTGAAGATTGCGGTCCGTTTTGCATTGACCATGGGAAGATGATCTTTGTAACGTGAAGAACCAATTTGACTTAAAATTTCCATCCTAATGATCTTCCCTGTGATGACAAGTTTTATCGATACCCATTGCCACTTGGATAAACTCGCACTTTCTTTACCAGACGCTCTTACACAAGCCAAGGCTGCCCAAGTGAACAAACTGTTGACGATTTCAGTAGATTCAGAATCGATTGGCTTTGTGTCTGAGACAGCAACGAATCATGAGGAAGTATATGGTGCTCTGGGTATCCACCCACATGATGCTGGTCAATTCAATGATGCCATATCAGAGCAAATTCGTGGCCTTGCTAATCAGACAAAAATTGTTGCTGTTGGCGAGACTGGACTTGATTACCACTACACGTATGCAGAGAAAGAGGTACAGCAAGCTGTATTTAACGCCCAATTACAGCTTGCTGAAGAACTGCAGCTTCCGATTGTACTTCACAGTCGTGAAGCAGAAGATGACACCATGGAACTTTTGCACAAATACCCTCCCAGTCGAGGGGGAGTAGCTCACAGTTTCACCAGTTCTGCCAATATGGCTCATCAGTTAGTAGAAATGGATTGGTTGTTGGGGGTTAATGGAATAGTTACATTTCGAAATGCCCAAGAACTGCGAGAAACTCTGAAGCAAGTCCCTTTGAGCCACCTGATTTTAGAAACAGATTCTCCTTTTCTTAGTCCCATTCCCTATCGAGGCAAACCCAACGATCCTTCCCGCATTCCTATTGTGGCAAGCTTTCTCGCAGACTGGCTAGAAATCTCTGTTGAACAACTTGCAGAACAAACCAATGAAAATGCACAGCGTCTCTTCGCTTTCTCTTAAAGTTACCCGCTTACTGCTTGGCCTACTCGGAACCTTTCTAGTTGGAGCAACTCTGGTAAATGCTGAACCCTATATAGTGGTCTCTGGCGATTTGCGTGGTGAGATCAAACCTTGTGGCTGTGCAGAGGAAGGCGATATGGGTGGACTGCAGCGTCGAGGAACTGCGCTGAGTAATTGGCGATCAGAACACCCTGACGTCATGTATTTAGATTTGGGAAATAATTTTCCCGAGCCTTCTGCTCAGGGGAAGCTGAAACTAGACTTGATTCAACAAGCACTGAAACTACTAAAGCCTGTTGCCATTCTTCCAGGACCTCACGAGTGGAATTATGGTCAAGCAACCTGGGACACTTTTTTACCCTATTTGCTTAGCAACGCTATTGATTTGCCCTGGTCTCAGGTCATCAGTCAGGAAATTGGCGGAGAGCGATGGGAGATCTGGGGCTACGTCACGCCCAGTTTGCTCTATCAGAACGAAAACGACCCGCCTAACCTTGTTCCAGTCAGCGATTCACTAATTCAACAGTGGCAATCCCAGAGTCAATCAGGAACCAAGCGATTGTTGCTCTTCCGTGGTACATCTGCAGAAGCAGATAGATTTCTGCAAAGCGGGTGGTTCGATCGAATTCTTGTTGGTAGCACCAACAATGATGAATTGAATCAGGTCACCACATTTACAGCAGGAACTCAGCTCTTACAGATGATCCCCACCAAGGGGCAGGGGCTCTATCATGGCTTCTCTTCAAGCGATCAATTAGATGTTCGCTGGCTCCGTCCTGACACTGCTGATTGGGAATCCCTCACACCTCTGTTCACGAACTATGATCAAGAAGTCAAACAATTGTTCCTAAGTGGATTGAAGCGGATGCAGAAACTCCAACAGGAAACACGATTTGTTGGAGGTGCAGTCTGTACCACCTGCCATACTCAAGCTCATCAAAGTTGGGAATCTAGTCGCCACAGCCATGCGCTAGCTACCCTGACAAGAGTAGGTAAGGACTTTGACCCTGAATGCTTGCAGTGTCATGTTGTTGGGTTTCAACAGAAAGGGTTCCTCAGCAATCAACTAACACCCCAGCTTGCTAATGTTCAGTGTGAAAATTGTCATGGATCTGCCCAAGAACACATCAAGAATCCACTGAACCACCCACCACTGGAAGCCCGTCAATCCTGTGTGAACTGTCATGTCGGAAGCCATTCTCCTAGCTTTAATTTCTCGACTTACTGGCCTAAAATTCAGCATAAGTAGATTTCCTATTTTTTGGCATATTTTCTGCAGAGAGTAATTGAATACAAGTTCAAGGTTCGATCTTCCGATGCACGATTTCCCCGGTCCCTGACGCAAACCGAACAAGGAGGTTAGGATGTCACTGACTTTGCGAGAGATGGTTGGCAAACTGGAAAGCCTAACGCGTCAACAACTGACGATATCACAAGGCTTGGATGTGCTGGAGGAGCAGGCTCAGAACTGTAATGAGCTACTGGTTGTTAATGTGATGCGTGACGCATTTTACGAGACAATGCTAGAAGAACAATTAGCGGGTGGAGCTTGAGGTGCTAGTAGAAGGTGTGCTTGACAGAGGTTCTCATTCATTTGCTGGACAAATGCACCCAACTTGGCTCGTTGACCGGGATAAACGCTTTGTTCAGTCGATTACAAGAGACCGATCTGATGCTGTCGGTATTGGAATGATTGATTGCTTTGATATCGCTAGTGAACAAGAATTTGAGTTTGAATCCGCCATTCTCTGCATCAATGGATAATCAGTCTCAATGAGGTCCCCGCTTTATTGAAAAAGTAAATTAGCTCAGCAGACTCTGGTCGGTAATCAATTTTTCAGGTGAGGAGCGGAGGAGGGCTAAATATTTTTAGTGGAAGGTATAGGTGATTGCCGCTCTCATCAACACCCCTCGAAGGTGAACACGTTCCGGCACATCTGTTGACATGTAGAAAGCATCAAAATCTACTTGGGGGATTGGACCCAATCCACCCGCAAAGGGATTATCAATTACTTCTGCTTCCCCAGTAAATAAAAAATCTAGACTGAAACCATAATTTTCCCCATTCACAGCTAGACCAGCACGCTGAAAAAACGTTGTTCCTTGCGAAGCACTCAATTCAGAAACAGCTTCACCTCTCAATCCGTAAGTATTCTCCCAAATCACTGGATCACCAAGAAGCGCAGTTTTTCGGATTCCCGCCCTGAGAGTGCTCTCAACGCGCATCAATCCAATTCCAAAGAAGATATCAGTACTCCTTGGCTCTGGCATTCCTGTCAGATAAACAGATCCGCCAAAAATGTAGTAGTGGGAACGCAGCCGAATCAGCGGATAAATCGCACTGTTGTTTTCTTTCTGTGGATTTTTCCCTGATTGATCTGTTAGATAGGTTTGGGTATAACCTCCCATCAGACTAAATGCAGATTCAGCGAAACCAAGTTGGAAAGGAACAATATATTCGATTGAGAAGGGAGGTAAACTATGAAGAATTTGTTCAACTTCACTTTCTACTTTTTCATGACCATCAATGTCTCCACCCATTAATAACATCTTCTCGTAGTTCCAATCTACCGAAAGATTCCGAGCCCCACTTCCCCCATCAAACCCTCTGAATCCGGTCATTTGATATAAAACATGATCTTTTCCTTCTCGGAAAGTAAGCACATCAAATTCAAAAAAACTCAATCGATAGATACCACCTAAACTACCAGATTGAGCCTGTTGGTTCTGCTGTTGCCGCTCCTCCTGTTGCTGGGCAGAGGCCAAACCAATCATCACACTGATTAGGCAGATGAGGAATGCTAGAACTTGGCGCAGCAATTGACAGAGTGAAGACAACATTCGTATTTGTCCGTCAGGGTTTATGGGGCTGTAGGAAGGGACTGTAGAACTTGTTCCCAGTGCTTGGCTCGCTGAATTGTTGGGTGGTCGAAATCTTGGTTAAACGGTCGACTCATCAACCAAACCCAAGCCTCAGGGAAGTTCTCTTTCACGTCAACACAGTTCCGTGGGTGATCATCCACGAATAGGATCTGTTCTCCATCCTGAACCAGATCCGCAATCACCTGTGACTTGGTACGGGGTGGCTGCTCATTGAATGAGAGAAATCCACCTGGATGCACTGACTCAAAGCGGTATCCCACTCGGTCTAGATTCTCGCGTCGAGCATCCATGTGTGCAGGCGGAATATTGGTCACGAAATGCACGGGATATGCCCCAAAAACCTCGTTAAATCTGGGTGCAGGAACTAAACTTTCCAACTCTCGAAAAGCATTACTGTTGACAAAATACTCCCAGCCTTCGGATTGCTGTTGTTCGGTCAGAAGTTCGCTGAAATCCCAACTAGTAGTTTGAAAATTTTCAGGGAGATCCAGTTGGAAGTAAGCACTAATCACGCGTAGATAAGCACTCTCAAAATCCAACACCACACCATCTACATCAAAAAAACAACGTAACATTTGTGAAGTCTCCTCATCCAATTAATTTTGAAAGATTTGAGGCTAACTCATTCGTAGCAACGCTATTCAGG
>DPLM01000368.1 GCA_003541985.1 Deltaproteobacteria bacterium
GAACGGCAACGGCAACGCTATCCTGATCCAGATTGGTCAGCATCCCCGGAAATCCCCTATTTAGACTGTCCCTTGAATGGCCAGCTGGATCTGCTGCATCAAGTTCAACTTGATCCTACCGGGGGTTCGATAGGTCTGGGTCGCGTTGTGGGACGCCGTGAAGTGAATGACGGGGACTGGTATTACCCTTGTCACTTTCACAAGGATCCTGTGATGCCAGGATCTTTGGGAATTGAAGCGGCTTTGCAAGCTCTCCGTGCACTAGCTGAAGGATCGCCATCTAGATCAAAAAGCAGCACAGTTGACTGGCCGTTGAACTCAGAATGGAAGTGGGAATTTCGTGGAGAAGTACGACCTGGCACTAAGGAGTTGACCGTACTCGTAGAGGTGACAGAGAAAATACCTCAAGGAAATCAAGTCGAGTGGGTAGCCAGTGCGATCGTAACCCGTGATGGAAAAAGAATTTATCGATTGCCAAGAATCTCCTTGTTAGTCTGAGATTCACCTGCCTGTTTCAATGGGAAGATCATGACGACTTCCCCATTCTGTCCAAGATCCATCATAGATTTTGACTTGTTGATGCCCCATCAAATGTAAACCCAAAGCAAGAATACAAGCCGTCACACCAGAACCACACGAGCAGACGATTTCCTTATCTGCTGAAAATGAAGTAGCTTCAAATTTGCCCTTAATTTGATCAACTGATAACAACCTCCGATCAGAGCCTTCCAAAAGTTCCATAAAAGGCAAATTCTTGGAATTTGGGATATGCCCGCTCCGCAAACCAGGCCGTGGTTCATCCACCTCACCCGAAAATCTCTCACTGGGACGCGCATCCAGAATCAATGAATTCTGATCCTTCGGGTGCTCCAGGACTGATTCCCAATTACAAAACATCTGCTTGTTGAAAACTGCTCTAAATTGACTTGGCTTCGCTTCAAATCTCCCGTTGCTTAGTAGACGATTTTCTGTCTTCCACTTTGGAAATCCTCCATCCAGTAAAGAGACCCTTTCATGTCCAAAAGCTCGAAACATCCACCATACACGTGCAGCAGAGAACAATCCAGTAGTGTCGTAAACAACCACCCAGCTGTTGTTTCCAATACCAAGTTCACCAATTTTTTTGGCGAAGTACTCTTCCGTCGGAATCGTATGAGGCAACTCACTTTCCGGGTCAGAGACTTCATCTAAATCAAGGAAAACTGCGCCAGGCAGGTGCTCTTGTTCAAACTCTTCAAGGCCATTTCTTTTTGCTTCGGGCAAATGCCAACTGGCGTCAACAATGCGCAGGTTTGGATGTTCGAGGCATTTGCTCAGTTCCTCTGATTGGACAAGGGTTGGTAATGCAAAGCTCATCTTTGTGCTTTCTGAACTCAATTTAAAAATTCCTTGGGACGATTACGATCAATCATCAAGAGCATATCGTCCAAAATGGTATTATCCAATTGCAAAAGCAGTCGGTTCAGCTTATCCAGATGCTCTGCTGGAATTTTTGACAAGACAATCCGACCATTTTTACGATCAAGTTTATGTTGCCAGGGTTTTTCTCCATTTTTCTGCAAGGAACCCTGGTTCCGTAAACGGGTCTGCTCTCGAAAAATTCTTAAGGAAAGTTCCAATTCATCCCGGCTGAGGCTCTCCAAGCAGCCTAATAATTCCCGCTGTTTCTCGTGGGCTCTTCGAGGATTTGCAGGATCTTTCAGATAAGCGATCCGTCTCAGGGAATAAAGCATCCCACGCACATCCATCTGCAGCAAGCCCGCAGTTCCGTGAGTCTGGATCATTTCAATGATTTTGGCATCACTAAGCGCCGTTTTACGATCCTGTACTTGAATGATTTCTTCAATATAGAGAGCCAGATCTCTTTGGTGTTTCTCCTCCAGCTCAGCGAAGTGCTCCGTGTAAATTCTGTAAATGTTGAACAACACCTGGCGTTTGTCCTGTTGCATTCTGTGCTCACGAGCTTCGATGCTCCGGACAAGCTCTACCGTTTCCAGTTCTAGTCGCTTGAGGGGACTAAACGAAAGCGTCTCCAGGTTTTCACTTTCTGATGACATCTGATGTAAACTTCGTCGGGCTGCATTGCGCTGGTATTGTGAGCGGGTGGTCATTAGAACTCCGGAAAGAGGGCTTGCACTAAAACTTGCAGGCGTGAGGTCATATCATTACTACGTACGGGTTCATGGCTATCAATGAAGCCCATGATCTCAGCACGTTTGGGGATCCACAGGGGTTGCTGATCTTCCTGGAAAATCAAATTATCGCGATAATGATCAACCAGATAGTCAAGGGCGTAGTGGCAGGATTTTAGACGGGTATCAAACAAGTTGGGCAGCAGGAAAATCTGTTTGAGTTCTGGATTGAGATACTTACGGGCAGTACGAATCCGTTCTAGTTGAATTGGCAGTGTCTCAACTGCAAACATTTCTGTTTGCACTGGAATCACAACCACATCACATAGGGAAAGACTCCAGTTAGTAAGGAGTGAGAGTTCCCCTGGAGTGTCACAAACCAGGGCCTCCGTCGACAAGCCAAGTAGCAGCATCCGAAAAAGGTTTTCATGACCTGGTTGATCGCGGAAGGCGGTCTTTGCTTGTTCGTAATTTGGTGTGGCAGCCAAGAGTTTGACGGTTGTTTCAGGTAGTTCAAGTAGAGCATTTTGGGGGGCGATCTTCTCCTCAAGCAAGTTGTAAAGATTCTTGCTTTGCAGTTCTTCAAGGATCAGAGGGTAGTCAGCGTCGGTAAGGCGGTTAAGAAACCACTGGGTTGAGTTGCCCTGAGGATCATTGTCCAGAAAGATGACCTTTCTTCCTGACTGTGCCAACTGTTCAGCAACCAAAAGGCTTAATGTTGATTTGCCAACTCCACCTTTTTGATTTTGAAAAGCCACCGCTCGCATGTGCCTTCCTGGCCAGTAATTAGTGCTTCAACTGATGCTCTATGATTCACCACAAGCCCGTGCTGTGCAAAATCTTTTCAACTGAATACCCAACCGACTGGTTGCAGCAACAAGATTCTGAGGATTTGTTTCAAATTAGATAGTTTTGCCCGATGGAGTTCGGGCTTAGAAGAAACAGGAATATCAATCGAGGGAAATGTCGGCAGATTTGGCTTTTTCAATTAGGAAGGGTATCCCCACTTTGAGGATATCTTCAGGTTTATCAGCAACCGGCCGCCAAAGAGCCAGACCACCGGCAATTTCGTCATCGACATAAATAAAACTTTCTAAAGTCATCGTACCTTGAAAATCAACTGCCTTCAATCCGGCAAAGGTATCTTCCCATTTCAAACAACCTTGCCCTGGCACCCCCCTGTTCGATTCAGAGAGATGAATATATTCGAGTCGATTGCTTGCATCTTGACAACCTTGGGACATGCTAACCTCTTCAATGTTCATGTGGTAGGTATCTAAGTGAACAAAGGTATTATCTGCTCCGATTCTATCCAAGGCTTCAATTGTTTGCTTTGCTGTATTCAAAAGATGAGTTTCATAACGATTACATGGTTCTAAACCCAATCTTAAATTCAGAGATTTTGCAGTACTTGCAGCATGTGAAATCATCATGCACATTGCATCGTATTCAGCGTCACTCCTAGGGACTCCCGAAGTTTTTCCAATAGAACCAAAAGTCACCCCAGAGAGAATTTTTGAACCCGCTTCTGCTGCCACATTAAGCGCAAGATCCAAAAAGTCTGTACAGGCCTTGAGATCCATGGTTGGATCAAGATGATGAGGAAGTCCCAAGGAACAGGTCACTGCCATGCCATGTTTCTCAAAGGCTTGGCGAGTACTTTTTGCGTCAAATTTTGCTGGTCTCAGCAAGGGTAGTTCCACCACACCAATTCCTAATTTTTTAAGGAGTGGCAATATATCGTCAGCATGTTTAGCTTCCCAACCAGGTGTGAAGCAGAAAGCATGAATTCCCAACTTAGCCATATTTTTATCCTAAAAATTATCCGTGTGCCCCGACAATGTAAGAGACTACCTCGTTCATGTCGGTAGCTTCCTGTTGAAGATCTGCGATCACACTGCCACGACGGAGAACAACAATCCGTTGACAAGCTGCAAAAATATCATTCAATCGATGACTGATGAGAATGACAGCTATGCCAGAATTCTGCATCTGATCAATCAGTTTCAGAACCCCCTCGACTTCCCTGACAGCTAAGGCAGCAGTTGGTTCATCCATGATAACTAATTTGGGATCAAATGTTAAAGCCCTTGCGATGGCAACCGTTTGTTGCTGTCCACCAGAAAGTCTGCCAACTGGAACATGGATTGATGGGATTTGTGCTCCCAGTCGATCAATCATTGAGAGCGCTTCGGCATCAATCTTATTTTTATCTACAAAACCTGGCAGAAATCCCCAAAGTTTTTTAGTGGGTTCTCGTCCCAAAAAAATATTGTTGGCAATATCCTGTTGGGGAGCTAGTGCCAGATCCTGGTAGATCATCTCAATACCCCGAGCTCTCCTATCACCTGGCGCTAGTGAGGTGATATTCTGATCTTCAAAGCGAATGTTGCCTTCATCCAAGGAATATACCCCCGTGATTGATTTCATCAAAGTTGATTTACCTGCACCATTATCTCCAACCAAACCAACAACTTCAGAAGGGTTAATTTCCAAGTCAATCCCTCTCAAGACTTCAATTGAGCCAAAGGACTTTTTCAGTCCTGACATAGTGAGCAACGCCATTAGGATCTCCTCCGATCACGGACCTGGTCTAACCAAACCGCCGCAATCAATACGATGCCGATCGCCATTTGCTGATAGTAGGCTTGGACTGCCAAGAGATTTAGCCCATTCTGAAGGACTCCCATGATTAGAGCGCCAATCATTGTGCCCAAGATAGAGCCTCGGCCTCCGAAGAGATTCGTCCCCCCAATGATTGCAGCTGTTATTGCCAACAACTCATAATTTAGTCCAGCCGTGGGATCCCCAGTGTTCACTCTGGCTGTAAAAATTAGTCCTGCGATTCCTGCCATCAATCCTGAGAGCATGTAAAGTAGCATCCGCTGTCGGCTGATGTCGATACCAGTTGCTTTGGCTGCTGCCTCATTATCACCAAGTGCGAGAGTGTGATGACCGAATCGCGTATGAGCCAGGATGTAATGCGATATGATAGCAACTATGGCAAGAATAAAAACTGGTGTAGGAACACCTAATGGCCTAGCTTGACCTAGAAATAGTATTTCATTAGGAAGCCCATAAATCCCCCTACCACCTGAGATAATTAGTGCAAGACCCCTCGCTATACCAAGCATTCCCAAGGTAACTATAAACGCGGGAACTAAACCCCTTGTAATAATGAATCCATTCACTGCCCCTGCCATTGTGCCTGCGAACAGGGAACCAATAATCGCAAAATACCAAGGCCACTCAAGTGTGACTACTAGAGCAGCTCCAACGACTGAAGAGAGACCCAGCACTGATCCCAAGGAAAGGTCAAGCCCGGCAGAGCTTATAACGAAGGTAGCTCCGATTGCCAAAACCCCAAAGGTTGCTGTGGCAAGGATTATGTTGAAGAGGTTGTTAACAGAGAGAAATACTGGTGAGAGCATTGCCATTGTGGCAGATAGCACAATCAAAACAATCAGAGATTCAAGGCGGATATGTAAACGGGACAGCAAAACAAATTCCTCAGAAGGATTCATAGATACGGGCCAAACAGCCCGTATTAAAGATACTTACTTCACATACTGAAGCATTGGGTCAGTGCCCTTGTCGAGAATATCCTTGGTCAACACCATAGTTGGTACAAAGATAAACTTTTCCACACTGGCTCCCTTCTTCATGCTAGCCACTTTTTCAACCGCTTGTTTACCCACAAGGTAGGGCAACTGAGCAACGGATGCGTTCAATCGTCCACTCTTAATTGATTTAACAGCATCAGAGTTGCCATCAACACCAATCACTGTCACCTGGTTTTGTTTACCAGCCGCGTAAACCGTTTCAATAGCACCAAGAGCCATTCCATCGTTTGCCGCAAAAATCCCGACAAGATCAGGGTTGGCGGTTAATGTGTCGTTTGTGATGTTAGCAGCCTTTCCACGGTCCCAATCACCAGGAAGTGAAGCAACCACCTTTAAGCCTGGAGCCAACTGAGTCAGTCTCTTTGAAAAACCCCGTGCTCTCTTTTGACCGGTGATGTTTCCGGAAAGGCCCTCGATTACGAGAACGGGGCCTTTAGCTCCTTTGCCAAGCTTGCTAACTAAGTATTCAGCACCTTGGGCACCTGCGGCTTCGTTGTCAGATCCAATTGAAAAGGAGATGCTGACATCAGCATCGGCAGCAATCTTATGATCTAAGTTACCATCAAGGTCGACTACTGGGATGCCCATGCTGTTCGCTCTTTTTAAACATGGAAGCAAAATTGTGGAGTTGATTGCTGCTGTAATCATCGCATCAGGCTTGCGCTCTAACATTGTGTTGCAGACATTCAACTGAGGCTCTGCAGCTTGATCACTTTCTACAGCTTGTAGGTAATACTCCACACCAGCTTCCTGAGCGCCTTCACGAACACCCAGTTCCATGGCACCCCAAAATGGGTTTGAGAGAGTTTTCATCAAAACTCCATAGGTTTCAGCTTGAACTGGCATTGCGAATGAGCCAGCCAGAACCATCGCAACGGCTAATCTTTTTATCATCTTTAAGCTCCCAATTCAGGGGTTAGTATTGTCTGGATTAACTCATTATAATGTTTGAATTTTCCAGATTTTGTAGAACCGGTTGCAGAGTTCACTACAATCTTCAGCAATAATCAATACTCTGGTAAATTCGTGGCTAAATTGATTTGAACTGCCTGATTACCACCCATTCAAAATCTTGCCATTGAATTCCATAAATTCCCAAATCAGCAAACCTGAATCAGGTAATCCAATAATCATTGTTAAAGCAAAAAAATGAAAATTCCTTACGATCCCTGTACACAGAACAACTGATGAAATTTTCTTAGAAAATGATCAAAAACGCTCTTCAATGAATATGAATTTTTTGTGATAGATGGGGACAGTACCTAGCAAAATCTTCAAATTAGCTACTCTAGGTTAATATCTTCATTAACCAACAAAATTTGGATCGAAGCGAATTGGAAAGAGCAAAATGCCTTAGGGTAATTTTGGACTTGGAAATAAACTTTTACCCAAATATTGACTGCGCCTTTTGTGCAACTCAATCGATCCCTGTCTTGATTCCGAGTTCGGTTTTTTTTCTCGCTGTTGCCGAGATTGGTCTAGCAATAGACTATCAATTGCTTGTGATGTTCTTTAGTTTTACACTGTTTTCCAGCAAGATTTTGAATACGTTTTGGAAGTCAGAATGGAGACTCTACTGCTCCACTTAGTGATAGTTGGCTTTTGGGTTATGGCGATTTGAGACGTGCAGTACATGTAGCCCTCGTTGGCTTCAGAAATCAAATTCTTGTCCAGGAGTCTTGGCTTCCAGATGGCTTACCCCAATGAAATAATTTTTAAGAGGTAGAGTTAAAGAGTAACTGAGGTGTTCACGATTTATCTTTATGACAGCTACATTGTAACAGACAAAACTAGCTTGCTCAGCGCAGAAGTGATGAAATAGATGCAGCCAGGGGGAATGCTGATACTATTCAGCAAAGCTGCAATTGTTGACAATTGTGATTCCAAAAATTTGCTGATTCTGGGAGAATTAGGGTAGCAACTGATGTATCCGCAGAAGAACTTAATGCTTTTGATTATCCAATTCGGACAACCATTAACATGCTCCTATCTGCTCATCGTATAAGAGCTTTAACTTATGCACTCCAACAAATTGGGAAATTAGTACTTGAAAATGTGGATCTCATCAGAAAAAGCCTTC
>DPLM01000123.1:0-7315 GCA_003541985.1 Deltaproteobacteria bacterium
ATGGGACCTGAAGGAGTGAAACATTGTCTTAATGCAGGGGTCAACGACCTTGGAGGCACTCTCATGAACGAAAGCATCACAAGGGCTGCAGGAACAGTACATGGTCAGGAAATGCTACCAGAATGGATGGAAAGCCTAATTCAAAGGTCTGGGAGAGAGCCAATGCAAAGGGACACAATGTACCGAAAGGCGGATTCATCGCAGATACAGAAATCCTATGGGAACCAACAGCTTATTTTAGGCTCAGCTTAGGCTTCAATGAGCTTTGGAAACACAAATCTAATTTATTTTTGTAGTTAAAGCGTCTAGTCAGGTACCAGAACCGCGCGCCCTACAACTTTACCGTCAGCGAGTTCGTGCAGAGCTCTGTTAACCTCAGAAAGAGGGTAGGTCGAAACTTCACTTTTAAGGTCACCCCGCTCAGTAAGTTTGGTAATTTCTACCAAATCTGTAAAAGTCCCCACAAAACTCCCAACAATGCTTATTTCTCTGGCCACCAACTCTGCTGTGGACACCCTAACTTCACCACCAGTTCCCACTGCAATGTAGCGCCCTTGGTTAGCCAATAAGTCCAAAGCTTGGTTTGGAATTTTCTCTTCCCCAAAAAAATCGATTACAGCACGAACACCAGATTTGTCTCCTTGCTTAAGAAAATCTAGCTCTTCGAGAGATTCAAAACAATTTTTGATACCTGTTTTATTCACCAAATTACGGGCAGATTCGCGAGGATCTACGGCAAAAATTTTTCCTGGCGTCAGGCGGGTGAGCAACTGGGCACCTAAATGCCCAACTCCCCCGACCCCAACCACCACGACGTGATCCTGAGGGCGTATGTGACCCATCAGTTTTCTAACTGCGCCGTATGCGGTCAACCCGGCATCCCCCAAGGGAGCCAACTCGTTCAAGTTGGCATCACGTCCGACTTTGATTAATGAGCGTTGAGGAAATTTTACAAATTCGCAAAAACCCCCACTTGCATTAATCCCAGGTGTGATTCGTATATTTGCTTGTGAATCGATCCCGTAGCGTTCTGGCAAACTGTCTCCAGAAGATTGAAAGGGGTAACAGAGTACCTTGTCACCAATTTCAAAACCCTGAACATCTTCACCAATTGCTTCCACTTCTCCAGCGTTCTCATGTCCTAGCACATGCGGTAAAGAAGCCACTGGTATTCCAAGATCACGGCCTGAGATCATGTGCAAGTCAGTACGGCATACTCCAGCTGCTCTAATACGTATCAACACCTCCTCACCAGTTGGGGGATCTGGATCTGGAATCTCTTGATAGGTTACCAATTCATTGTTACTAAGTTCAGGATCATATCGACGGAGTACTGCCGCTTTCATAAATTCAATCTTTCTTTTGATTTGTCATGTAGCCATCCATCCACCGTCAACAAACAATTCTACCCCAGTAATGTAAGTTGCATCCTTCCCAGCTAGAAAATTGATAGCAGATGCTATTTCGGAGGGTTCAGCCCATCTTTTCATGGGAGTCCGAAACAAAATATCTTGAGACATTTCGTCGCCGGCTTTCTCGATAGTTTTTTCCTCCCTTGCCACCCTCACAAATCCTGGACTAACCGCATTGACTCGAATATTTTCTGGAGCATAACGAATTGCCGCATTTCTGGTCACCGCACTTACTGCGCCCTTGCTAGCGTGGTACGCTGCAGATTTTCCAAAGCCACCTGATACCCCAAAGATACTTGAAACATTTACAATGGAACCACTTTTATTAAATCTCATTAGGGGTATCACTGCCTTGATACCTAACCAAGCCGATTTCGCGTTGATATTAAGCATTTCCATCCAACCTGCATCATTCTCTTCTTCAACATCAGGCAGGGTACCGATTCCAGCATTGTTTACCAAAATATCTAATCTTCCAAATCGGCTTTTAACATCCCTAAGGATGGAAGCCCATGACTCAGCTTTCGAAACATCATGCGAAAGCGACACGAAATTGGCATTATCCAAAGTTTCATTCTCAGGCAAGATATCAGTAGCAACCACTTTCAATCCCTCCTGCAAAAACCTCTCAACAGTTGATTTACCTATTCCTCTCGCTGCACCTGTAACTAAGGCGACTTTTGGAAAATTTTTCATTTAAGTAATATTGATTTTCTTTCCTGATTTTTCTGATTCAATGGCTGCTTCACAAATTTCCTGTACGTGAATAGAATCGTCCAAAGAATCAACCTGAGCATGGGATTCCCCAATTAGCTCTTGGACAAAATCCCATATCTCCTCACGTAGCGCACCAGCTGTTCTTCCATCAATTTGAGGCCAAAATGCTAAATCAGGATTATAACTGCCCGTAGCGTCGTTGATTGTTAAGGATGGCTCATAGGTCTTCAGAAAACCCGATCCTTTGGTACCAATCACCTCAAGTGTAGCATCAACAACACCTTTTCCAGCATCACTTGAATCTTCCCATCCAAAAATATTGGCAGGTGTCCCACTGGGTAACAACCAGGATGACTCGAGGGTGCAGATTGTTCCTTTGTCCATTTCTAGGACCATGACTAGAGTCTCTGGAACTTCATATCCCAATAGGTAACCACCCCATGCGCTGACCGATTGGCAGCGTTGCTGACTTAACCAAAGAATCAGATCAATATCATGAATTAGAGTTTCGTAAGCAGAATGAACTCGATATCCATAGGCTTCAAACCATGAGCGTGAAATATCCCTTTTTGCTCTGATTCTCGCCAATTCTCCCAACTTGTAAGATGAGATATGTTGCTTGAGAACTCGGTGTCGCGGTTCATATCGTAAAATGTAGCCCACTCGTAACTTTAGTTTCCTCTCCAGTGCCAGATTTGCCAAATGCTTGGCATCAGAAAGTTTAGTTGCCAGTGGTTTCTCACAAAAGACGTGCAATCCACTGTTTAAAGCAGCCAGAACAATTTCAGCATGGGTATCTTCGGGCGAGACTACTGTTACCGCATCAACTTCAATCTCCTGCAACATATTAAGAGGTTCTTTATAGATCTTCGCATCTGGGAATTCGTTCTTAGCTTGCTGAAAAGCGATCGGGTCGGTTTCACAAATCGCGTCTACTGTTACATTGGGATGGTGATTCAGGATATTCGCATGGTGCTTGCCAAAACGACCAAAGCCAATTAACGCGAATGAAATTCTTCTTGAGAGATCCGTCATTCAATTTGGCTCAGAAAAAATGATTCTCTTCTCGTCATCACGATTGAACAAATGAAGATAATCTTTGTTGATCTCGAACTGTAGATGATCACCCGACCTAATTTTTTCAGTTGCAGGAACTAAAATTGACAAACTATTTTTTCCGACTTGAAGATAAATCAATTTTTCCGCTCCCAAAGTTTCAACAACTGTCACACGACCGCCTAGACTACCCTCTGAAACAAGCTTCACATCATGAGGTCGGAAACCCATAATGACACTAGACCCTGAGATTAAATTCATTGATTCAGACAGCACCAAATCGAATGAATCAGTCTTCAGTATTTTTTTCTGAGATTTTTCCGAAACCTGTCCTTCGAGAAAATTCATAGGAGGACTACCTATAAATTCTGCAACAAAGCGATTTGCTGGTTCATTAAACACCTTTTCCGGAGTGTCTAACTGGACAACTTCACCTTTGTTCATGACAGCTAATCGATGTCCCATTGTCATGGCCTCTACCTGATCATGCGTGACATATATAACAGTATTTTTTAGATCTGAAGTTAGTTCAATCAACTCTTTTCGGGTCTGCAGTCGCAACAAGGCGTCAAGATTAGAGAGTGGTTCATCCATCAAAAAAACTTTGGGATTCCGAATAACTGCTCTTCCTAAAGCAACTCGCTGGCGCTGTCCTCCTGATAGCTGTTTTGGTTTGCGCTCCAGCATCTCTTCTAAATCCAACATTTTTGCAACACGTTGAACTCGGTGAAGAATTTCTCGATCAACTACCCCCCTCGCCTGCAAAGCAAATCCTAAATTCCTGCTCACGGTCATGTGAGAATATAAAGCATAATTCTGAAAGACCATAGCTACGTCACGATCTCCAGGGGGTAGGTCATTTACCAGACTGTTTCCAATATGAATCTCTCCATCACTAATTGACTCCAATCCCGCGACCATACGGAGTGTGGTAGTTTTTCCGCAACCAGAAGGCCCAACGAAAACAAGAAATTCACCATCAGCGATTTCTACATTTACATTATTTACAACAGTTGTGTGACCAAATTTTTTATGGAGATTTTTCAGAGTAACTGAAGCCATAGTTTACCAAGTTACTTGATTGCTCCCGCGGAAATCCCACGGATAAACCAACGTCCTACGATTAAAAACAAGAAGAAGACCGGGACCGCTGAACCCACAGCACCTGCTGCAGCGAATCCCCAATTGACTCGATATTGTCCAAAAACTATTCCTGTCAACCCGATTGGCAATGTGTGCAAATCGTTACTAAGCAGAAGTGTCATTGCAAACAAATACTCTGTCCAGGAAACAATGAACGCAAACATAGCAATTGCAATGATTCCCGGGGCCGCCTGAGGAATAATTATTTGAAAAAGGGTACGCATTCGACCTACGCCGTCTACTGCCGCAGCTTCCTCTAACTCAGGGGGCAAACTCTTCAAAAACGCCTGCAACAGCCAAATTCCAAACGGCACTGCAAACGCTGTGTTCAAGAGGGCACAGCCTAGGTGGCTGTCTACTAATGACAGGCCGTTAAAGATTCGAAAGATAGGAATTACGAGAAGTGCAGTCGGAAAAATGTAGACACTCAGCAGAAAGAGACTGAGTGCATTTCGACCCCAATAGTGTGTTCTATAAACGCTGTAGGCACCTGCAACAATTAAAGGAAGTGAAATCAAAACCGTATAGGTTGCGACGATGAAACTATTAATTATCCACTGCCAATATCCTGATTTTACAAACAGTGAAACATAATTCTCAATAGTCAATGTGTTAGGTATCAGCGATTGATTGCGTACCAACTCCATGTTCGGACGAAACGAAGCCAACAAAATCCACAAGAAGGGAGCCAGCAGTATAAACATGATTAGGACAATAACGAACGCTCGAAGAAGTGAAAAAATCGAAATTTGTAATTTCATAATCTATTTTGACAAATCTTGGAAAGTTTCACTAGCAACGACGAACTGTTTTCGGTTGGCGAAGATAAACACGAAGGCAAAAATGATGAGAAGAAACAGGAAGATTATCGCTCCAGCAGTAGCTTTCGAAATATTGTAGCCGTAAAATGCCATATCATACATCAGTACCGGAACAGTCGTGGTGGCATCACCTGGGCCTCCACGAGTCATCATCCAAATTATATCAAATACATTTGATGCCCAAAGAGTTCCCACGAGGCCGAGTACAGTTAAAGTTGGCAACAGATTGGGGAAAGTAATCGTCTTAAATTGTAACCAGGCGTTCGCCCCATCAACTTGGGCTGCTTCGTACTCTTCTTCTGGAACACTAGCCAGGGATGCAAGAAAAATAATTGTTAAAAATGGTATGTATCGCCAAGAATTTACGAAAGTGAGACTAGCGCCTGCAATGTCTGGATTCGCCAAAAAGAGTACAGGCTTTTGAACTAAATCCATGCCTTTCATGGTTGTATTAACAATTCCGGCTGAGGCATCAAACATCCATCGCCACAGAATCGCGGTTACTGCTGCAGGAACGGCCCATGGCAAGATGATCCAGGTCCGAACAAAATTTTGCCCTCTGAATGGCTGATTGAGCAGCAATGCGATTAAAAGCGCTGCCAAGGTTTGGAAAAACCCATTTGCAAGAACCCAAATCGCACTCTTTCCAAGTGAAGCAATAAACTGTTTGTCTCCAAAAAGTTCAAAATAATTTTTTGGTCCAATAAACTCATATTCACTACCAACTACTCTCTGGGAGGTAAAGCTGATTTGAATACCCGATATGATTGGCAAAATCACAACAAGAATGACAAGAATTACAGCAGGTAAGACAAGTAAGAATCCAAGTCTGGCATCACGACTACGAAAGTCCTGCTTGTTCATGAGAAAGATTTAGAGCAGTTCCAAGGCAATTGACCTTGAAAATTTTGGGGTGCGCGACAAGTCATATTTTATATACAACTTGTCGCTGGAAAATCACTTGGCGCTGAGCATCAATTCTTCAAGATACCCAACAGCTTCATCTGGAGAAATATCTTCAACGATCATTTTTTCCATAGCTTTGGCAGTGAAATTCTGGCCTTCAAACTGGCCTACCTTGGGACAGTAATTGTTCTGCATGAACCCGTACATTCCAGTGTATGGAGCCTCATCCAAAGATGTTTGATGCTGGGCCTTAAATTGGCTTAAAACAGGCGCAGAAAACATAATTTCATTAGTTTTGGCGTCATCTGTCACTGGCAAAAATAAGCCTGGCTCTGAGTTGCCCAACCATTCGCCATAAATTTCAGGACTTAGCCAAAAAGACATGAACTTTGCTATACCTTCTTGTTTTTTTGGATCATCTGTCATGACCATGAATGCATTTGAATAAGCCAGGGAGAACCGCTCTCCACTTCCGTCTTTCGGAACAGGAATAGGCGCTGCCCCAAGGTCATTTGGGCCCAGACCTGAATCATTGATCCAAGCATTCATGAAGGCATTCTTAAAGGTGATCATGGACGCCCGACCTGAGACGAGTGAGCCTTCCACCTCAGCCCACGCATAAGAACCAATGTCTGGGGGACTGTAAGAAGCCAGTTCTTTCAAAAAAGAATACGCACGTTTGTTTTGGGGATTGTTTACAATTGGTTTGCATGAATCATCAAAAATTTTCTTACCACCAAATGCACCCATCCATGTGTAGATTGACTGTGTTCCAGCCAGTGTATCGCTAGCTGGAAGAGCAAATCCGTACCTATCGTTTTCGGGATCATTTAACTTTTTGGCTGCAGCCAAAACGTCCTCAGTAGTTTTTGGTGGGTGAGGAATTCCTGCTTCTTCAAAGTGCTTTTTGTTATACATCAGTAGTTCCAGCATACCGAATGCGGGGATCGCCCATATTTCTCCATCGGCACGATATTGATCCACATAGGCGTCAATGAATTTTACTTCTTTCGCCACCTGCTCATAAACGCTTGTTGCTGGCTTAACTCCCTTTGGTCCCATCTCCCTGACATATACAAAAAAACCAGGAATGGCTTGTTGCAAATCAACTCCAACACCAGCTTCGATCTGAGCAGGAACTCTAGTGAAGGCTTCTCCCCAGCCCACCACATTCTGTTTCATTCGATACTGTGGATATTTTTCATTGAATTTATCAACAACCACCTGCATTGCTTCTACACGGCTGGGCGGCTGTTCCAT
>DPLM01000123.1:7722-7866 GCA_003541985.1 Deltaproteobacteria bacterium
GTTGTTAGTACAATGAACTTTTGGAAACTAGTGGATCGGACTTTTTTGATCATTTTCAACATCATAATTATCCTTATAAGTGTGTTTAAAAAACAGTGGATTCTTAGTAAATGAACTTCAGCGAGTCAAGTTAAATCCGTTTTT
>DPLM01000294.1 GCA_003541985.1 Deltaproteobacteria bacterium
CTCTCATGACGGGAGTCGAACCCTCTTCAACAGCAAACCTGAACAGTAGCTTTGAACAACTCGGGGCCATCAGTGCTCGACTACACCAACATGTTCGCTCCTGGAAGCGTCCAACTGCTTTTGTCCGCAAGATTTGGAATTTTGACACTACAGTGGGGCCAAAGTCTCACTGGGGTGACTGGCGATTTGCCCCTAAACTGACAAAGGATGGGGAGCAGTTATTAGAAAAAACTTGCCTGAAATTAAAACGTCAACTTACTGAATTTGGGGAAGGTTCCGACAGATTTGGACTGATCCACGCCGACCTACGAACTGCAAACCTCCTCGTAGAAGGAGATCGCTTGGGGATCATTGATTTTGACGACTGCGGTTTTGGATGGTTTGGCTACGATTTCGCAGCAGCGGTAAGTTTCATAGAGCACGAATCCATCATTGCTGAGCTTGAAGATTCTTGGATTCAAGGCTACCGTAGTGTGGCCTCACTTAGTCAGGAAAGCGTGAACATGCTCCCAAATTTTGTGATGCTTCGAAGGTTGTTACTGACTGCTTGGATTAGCAGTCATCCAGAAACCCCAACTGCAAAGGAAGTAGCCGAAACTTACACCACCGGCACCTTGATGCTCGCTGACAATTTTCTCTCAAGAACCTAGTCCTCCTGTATCACTGCAACCACCGTCTTCCTGTTTTCTCGATACCAAACAAAAATGCCTGAAGCGACGATTACGAAAGCTCCGAGGTAAGTGAAGATATCGGGTAGCTCTTCAAAGATAAAAAATCCCCAGAGACTGCTATACAACAAGCCAAAATAAGAGAAAGGCGCAAGGATCGAGGCCTGGGTGTATCGCAGAGCAAAGATCAACATCAGGTGTCCAATTCCCCCAATCATGCCAAAACTAGCAAGAACCGGTAGATCTTCCATTGCAATCGGTTGCCACTTAGGAATCACAAGTACCGAAGCGATGAATGTTCCAATCATGGCAGTGTAGAGAAAGTTAGTCCAGGGAGACTCTTCATATCCCAGAAAACGTGTTGTGATCGAATAGCCAGCAAAACAGCTCGCCGCCACAACCGGCAGCAGTGCATAGGGTGTAAAGACCTCCGTACCGGGACGAATGATGATCAGTGCTCCCAGCAGACCGATCGTTACTCCCACCCAACGAGGCCAGCTAACCTTTTCTTTCAGGACCAGGAAAGATAGACAAGTAATCAGCAGCGGAGCCACCTCAAAGATAGCAAACAATTCCGCTAATTTTAGATAGGGCAATGCTGAGAAGAAGGCTAAGGTCGCGCCAAACAACAGCCCCGATCTCAAAATCTGTAGCTTGAGATACCGAGTTTTCAGCAAGCGTGTTAGGAATGGAGCGAGGACAACTAGGGACCAAAAACTTTGACTACAATAACGCGCCCAGACGACCTGAAAAGGATCATAGTTAGCACTCATCATCTTGGCAATGGTATCCATGCAACTGAAGGCAAAGCTCGATAGAATCATCAATATAATGCCCTTATAAACAGGGCGTGCCTCAGTCCAACAGTTTGTCAGGGTCAACGGGATACTCGGTGAAGCAGACAATTTAATTTGCATCTAAATGAAAAGGGATCAATCAGATCAGGGTCTGCGAAAGACAAAATTCAGGAGGAAAGTATTCATCCACTCTTCAGGCGATAGTCTTCTCCACCACTTTTGGCCATCACGTAGCGTCCGTTTGGCAGATCGTTCTCGTTTACCTTCGCAGCAATTTCCTCCGAGGGCAACTCATAATACTGCCACCGTTCAGTCAGGCGTTGCCGGAGCACTTCATCCGGCACCTCGAGCAGAACAGCCAGATCGAACAACGGCCTTAACTGAGACCAAGGCTCCTGCTGAAGCAGTAGATAATTACCCTCTACTAGGATCACAGGTACTTCTGCAGAAATCAAACGGGCTCCAGCTCGAGCAATCTCGAGATCTCGATCAAATACTGGCACTGCTACAAACTTTTCATGTCTATCGTGCAAACGTCTTAAAATATGATAAAATCCATCTACATCAAAAGTCTGTGGAGCTCCTTTGCGTGCCCGTAAACCGGCTGGTACCAAGTGTAGATCATCATAATGAAACCCATCCATTGCCAAAATCATCGCCTGCTCAGGCTGCTCCTTATTGAGTGCTGTTTCCAGTTCAGTAGCCAAAGTGGATTTACCAGAACCGGGAGGCCCAGCCAATGCAACGATTGCCCGCCCCTGTAAGCTTCGTTGCCGAATCAAATCTTGTAATTCTTTGAGATTAATCGAGGGTGCCATGACCTTTTTGAAAAATTTGTTGAAAAATATTGAAAACTTTAGCTGAATTTGCCAGTAATTTGGAATCCAAATTGGTTTATTGCAATCATATGAGTCATCATTGACTTCAATTTACACATGCCTCAACTGGAAAGGAAATAATGGAAGAGGCCCTAAACCCTGCAGAACTTCGTGGACTTGCTGCAGAGATTCTTAGTGAAAACGACCGCGAAGGACGCTACACGATTCCCACCAAAGGTTTGTATCCTTTCCAATGGAATTGGGACAGCTGCCTAACAGCACTGGGCTGGATGTACCTTGATGAAGACCGAGCATGGCGTGAAATCGAAACACTGTTTGAGCATCAGTGGCCAGACGGCATGGTTCCCCACATTGTCTTTCACCAACCCGACGATGGATATTTTCCAGGCCCCGAAGTTTGGTCCACTGGCCGTTCGGTTGCTACCAGTGGCATCACCCAACCACCTGTTGCCGGTTTTGTCCTGAGGCGTTTATACCAACGCTGTGCAGATCCAGAAGAAATTGAAGAACGTATCGAGGACCTGGTCGATGCAGTTGACCGCTGGCATGCTTGGTTTTTTGCAAATCGAGACCCACAGCGGGAAGGACTCGTTTCGATCATCCATCCTTGGGAAGCTGGCCGTGATAATTCGATTGACTGGGACGAAGCTTTTGAGCGTGTACCCACCGAAGGTATTGTCGACTACGTTCGCCGCGATACCGAGCACGCTAACCCAGAACATCGCCCCACCAAGGCACAGTACGACCGCTATCTCTGGTTGGTAGAACATTTTCGCTCACTCGGTTGGGACAATAACAAATTGCACGATGCCTCTCCGTTCAAAGTTGTCGATCCTGGCTTTAATGCGATTTTGATTCGTTCCTGCTTTGATCTAGCTGCACTGGCAGAAGAGCTAGAAATGGATGATATCGCTCAACGCAATTACATCTGGGCTCGAAGAAGCTTGGAGGCGCTGGAGAATCTTTGGAGTGATCTGTACAGCCAGTACCTCTGTCAGGATCGAACGACAGGGCAACTAATTGAGAGTAATTCTGTAGGGGGACTGCTGGCAATCTTCGCACCGATTCGCCACAATCGGGCGCGAGCGATTGCTCTTAGCATAGAGCAAATTTCTGCAGATTGTCGTTTCAGCATCCCTAGTCATGATCCAACAGATCCAAGGTTTGACGCTAAGCGCTATTGGCGTGGTCCAGTCTGGCTGATTATCAACTACTTGATTAACGATGGGTTACGAGCTGCAGATCTGGAAGAAGCCAGTAGAAAAATCGTGGACGATTCCCTGGAATTGATTAGCTCCAGCGGTTTTGCAGAATACTACGATCCTAAGACCGGTGAAGCATGTGGAGGAGAACGTTTCACATGGACCGCTGCAATGGTGTTAGAATTTCTCCAAGACCTATAAGATGCACGTTGCCCTAATCATGGCACACCCTGATGATGCTGATATTTATTGTGGAGGCTCGGTTGCTGCCTGGCGTTTAATGGGCGCAGAGGTGACAATTTTGATCGCAACAGATGGTTCCAAGGGAGGAAACTTCAATCCAGAAGATCTTGCTAAGCTTCGCTCCGAGGAAGCAATTGCGGCGGCTAGAGTCTTAGATGCCAACTTAATTCAGTTGAATTTTCCAGACGGCGAGCTATGTCAGTCTGAAGAATTTTCTGTAAAGCTAACTACCGAGGTCTTGCGCCTTAAACCAAACTTGCTGGTAGCCCACGCTCCCAATGACTACCATGTTGATCACCGGGCTGTTTCCTCCGCGAGTTTGATCGCCGCGAGTTTTCGAGCTCCTGTGCTCTGGGTTGATCCAATGATGGGTAACGATTTTTTACCAAACTACTATGTCGACATCAGTCAGTTCCAGGATCTGAAGGAGCAAGCCATCCTATGTCACAAAAGTCAGGGACCAGGGCACTTCGTAGAAATGTCACGAGTCCAGGGACGATTCCGATCCGCCCAGTGTGGTCGACTAAATGGTTTTGCTGAGGCCTTTCGCCATGATCCCATTCACCCCTTCGCTGATATAAGATCCCTGATCCCCCCACCCCCACAACTCAAACCTATCGTCGTCAATAGCTCGACCTAATCCTCCTGCCAAAAAGCTTGCACCCGCACTTTTTAACAAATTTTTTATCAAAAGGCATCTTAAGGTCTCTTTTAACCTGAAAAAATTATTTTCTGGATGAAAAAGAGTCAATCAGTGGTATCTGAAAACCCCCATAATAACCGAGAGATTGGGAACTGTTTATGAAGGTTAATATGAAATAATAGAACAAAAATTGTGAGGAAATTTAATTTTTACCAGCACCCCTCACCGCTCTTGGGATGCAATTTTCCAATTAGGTAGTGGCAAAAACCATTACTACATCTTGAACCAAAAAACCCTAGTTCGTGTCGCTTGCGAAGAAATATCAATTTCTGGTAAAGCAGAACTTTACTCTTGAGGTAAGCCCATTCTCTCAAATTCAAGGCAGTGAATGGAAAAAATCAAACCTGTTGATTCAAACTAACAATTCTTCTCTGTTTAAATATTTATTGAAATCAGACTCTTGGTTCGAAACAATCCCTTAGGGACTCTCATCAAGTAATTATTA
>DPLM01000188.1 GCA_003541985.1 Deltaproteobacteria bacterium
CCCTTTATTTTTCTGCACACCCCAGACGATGTACTGGCTCCTCAACTCGCGCGAGATTTTCATGGCTTTCTGCAAGAACAGCTTCCAGAGTTACCACCTCTACACGATTTCGCTGGGGAAGTCCCTCAACCTGGTGAGCAACTGAGCTTGTTCTGAGAAGACGATGCTAATCAGTTTGGCAACGGCAGCACTGGGGCCACCAAGTGTCCAGACTTCAGATAGAGCAGGGCTCCGTTTGGACCAATCTTTGGAGAGTGGCTGGATCCGGGAGGGCTGCGTAGCCAGCTCCCCTTGAAGTATTCACCGTGCTCATCGCCAAAGTCGCCTTCCAGCACAAGAATTTCTTCTCCGCCCGCGTGAAAGTGAAACTGTGCTTGTAGGTTAGGCTCTAGACGCATCAACACGGTTCGGACACCTTCGAATTCGTGAAGGAGCTGAACTTGGATGCCTTCCTGACGTCCAAGTTCCCAACTCCCCTGTTTAGTTTGCTGACAGACGGTTTGAGCGTCACCGGGATTGAACTGTCAGAGCTTGACGAAGATAACGCAGCCTGGCTCGGAAAAAGGAGTGTGAGTAGTTCCGGGAGGATTGCGCAGATAGCTTCCGGATGGGTAGTGCCCATGCTCATCGGAGAAAACGCCCTCCAGCACAAAAATCTCTTCAACACCTCCGTGCGTATGGATAGCAAAGTAACTACCAGAAGCATAACGCACAATGCTCGTTGCTCTAGCAACTTCCTTTCCTTGGCGGTCCAGTTGGCGTCGCTCCACTCCAGCAGCTGGTGAAGGCGACCAGGGCATTTTTTCAGTATGCAAAATCACTCGCTGTGAAAAATCAGTGCGCAGTTCCGTATCTCACGCTCTTATTAAAAAGTGCAGGTCTCCTTGAGCTTTACACCTCAACTGTTGTTTGAAGACAACCATCTGCTGGTCATTGAAAAACCGGTAAATCTACTCTCTCAGGCGGATCACAGCGGTAGCCCGGACCTGCTGAGTCTGCTCAAAGACTGGATCAAGCAACGTGACCAGAAACCTGGTCAGGTATTTTTGGGACTGGTGCAGCGCTTGGATCGCCCTGTGGGTGGAGTAATGGTCTTTGCCAAGACCTCCAAGGCAGCATCCCGATTGGCAGATCAGGTTCGTCAACGGACTTTACAGAAAACCTACCTGGCTGTAGTGGCTGGCGTGGTCGATCCACCTGAGTGGACCCTTACCGACTGGCTTCAGAAGGATCGTCACAGCAACACAGTTCGGGTCGTTGAATCCGGAGTTTCTCAAGCCAAGCAAGCGATTCTCCACTATGAGCGGATTGCCGTTCATGCAAATAAGAGTCTACTACGTATCCAATTGGAAACCGGACGCTCTCACCAGATTCGGGTGCAACTGGTGCATTGCGGACACCCTCTCTTGGGCGACCACAAGTATGGTCAAGCTCTTAATTTATCTGGGCCTGCGCTCTGGTCACATCAACTACAGTTCCAACACCCAATCCTTCGTAAATTCCTCCTTTTCACCAGTTTTCCTCCAAAGACTAAGCCCTGGCAGGATTTCAAATCAGTTTAGCTCATTCTCCCTTGTCAGCAATATCTGGGATTATTTTTACGTGTTACTAAAGTTGTAGGGCAAAGGGAAATTCAACTGTTGATATCAATAGAACAGATCCTGTAACTTGATAAATCGTAGACTTTGCGATTTATTCAGCAGAAAATTCTGTACTGTATGAATGACCATACTAATATTGTGGAAACAATTAGAATAAAAGAAATAAATAGTCGAATGCTAATAAGAGCACTTAGTATCAGCATTGGAGTTTTATTTTTCTCCACGACCATTCCATCAAATTCAAATGCTTTCTCATTAAACGACAAGAATGCTCAAATCCAAGTGATTGTACTTTCAAATCTAGGCCCTGGGCTTAGTTTTAGTTATAGATTCAGTGAAAACTTATGGCTTAATCTTGAAGGACAATCTCTATCCGGAAATATGTCTGAAGATTCAAGTGATGGTTCAACTACTGAAAAATCTGGGTTTGACAGTCAAACCTCATATCTGAATATCAGATATTACCTCGTAGCTCTTGCTGATAGTGTGTTTTTTCAAACTGGATTGGTCAATCGGGATTGGGAAGCGAAGAAGGAGATTGACAGCAGTGGAAGCGGTGAAAGAAAGGCTGTTTACAGGGTAGATTATCCAGAAGATGGATATAATCTCGGAATTGGTAAAAACTGGATTTTCAATGGTGGTCTTACTACATCAGTACATCTTGTAAGATTAATAACTGGTGAGCCATCGATAAACTATGAACTTGGAAATAATTGGGAATGTAGCAGCGCTTGTCAGTCGGATTTTGAGAGCGATGTAAATAAGTATTCCCCAAAATATGTAATATTTTTAAATGTTGGTTATATTTTCTGAATTACAACTAGCAATTTCTTTACTCTAAACAATTTAACAACACAACCCTTCTCCAATCCATCTCAACTTTTCTTTCCCCAACCCCTGACCACCATCTGCGTGGTACAACTTCCGTAAAGTTCCATTCGCTCTGTGACGGACTTTTTATGAATCGGATAGAATTCAGTTGTCTGCAACAGCAGCTTGGTTGCTACGAAAACCTAATCGATCCTTCATCAATCCATTTCCACAGAACTAGGCAGGCTGTACTGCGATAGGGTCGCCACGGTTAGGCGATGGTCTCCATTTGCAATGCACTCACATCTTCTTTCTTGTACAGCAGTCAGATTGCTTTTTTTCAGACTGATATCTCCCCAGAAAAAGATATCTGGATGGTGGAGTTAAAACAGCGCAAAGATACTGGCGCTCCAGATACCAATTCCGTTAAATCTTTGTAGTGTCTCCAGTACGTCTTCGGAAGACATTTCTCTCAGTTCATCAATCAGGTTGGGATGTTCATCAAATGCTTGGCGATCAGCGTAATGTACTGCGGCTTGGCGTTAGAGAGTCCACAGGCCAATAGTTGCTCCTTGAAAAAACAGAGAATTATGGTAGGCGCGATGACGGAATCCTCAAACTTTTGCTTTAACCTGCGATAGATGGTGTAGGCTGCAGCGCTGGAGAGTTGTTGTCCAGTGATGATGTGGATCAATAACTCAAAGTTGGCTTCTCATGGTTCTAGGAGTTGTGGTTGCAGGTGCTGGATCACTACTCGCAGAACCAGACCTTACTCTGAGAAGTGTTCAAGTCCTCTGTCAAAATGGAAGGTACTCACGTTGGGTCTCTTGGGAGCTGGTTTCTGAGCGAATCTTTCCTCCCTCTCCTTGGAGGAGAAGGTGCCCATCAAGGTAGATGATTGGCATCACACAGTGTTTATTTTATGCCCTCACTCCACCATCTATGATGATCCCTCCTCTCCCGCTGGGAGAAGATTTTTAAGAAGTTGTTGATCCTTTGTATGCTATCGTTTTCAATGGACAAGTAATTATCTGGACCCCTAAATTTAGGTAGGAATCGGAGTTTTTTCAGGAGATTTTTGGGAAGTCTTCATTGAAACAGTGAGCAATTCATTCAATGTTTTGCTGTCATTTTCGCCTACCAAGATAGACCCGCTGAACAGCCTCATTGTTCAATAAGTTTGCAGATGTGTCAGTCACTTGAATTTTGCCATTTTTGAGGAGATAGCCTCGGTCTGCGAGTTGGAGAGCTAGGTGTGCGTTCTGCTCGACTAGCAGGATCGTCATTTGTTGCTGCTGATGAATTTTGCACAGGATCTCGAAAATTTGCTGCACGATCATGGGAGCCAGTCCGAGAGATGGTTCATCGAGCAATAGCAGTTGGGGGCGTCCCATCAGGGCTCGAGCGATAGCCAGCATTTGTTGCTCACCACCGCTGAGGGTGCCTCCGAACTGTGACTGTCGTTGGTGCAGGATCGGAAAGAGTTCCATCATTCGTTCCAAATCCTCTCGGACATGTTCCTGATCCTGGCGCAGATAGGCTCCTATTCTCAGATTTTCCAGCACGGTGAATTCTGGGAAGATGCGTCGACCCTCGGGGACTAGACCGATACCCAGTGCTTTGATCTGATCCGGAGGCAGTTGCTGAATCGATCTTCCTTCCCACAGAATCTCTCCTTGGCAGGGCGGTACCAGTCCAGCGATGGCCATCAACAAGGTAGTCTTGCCAGCGCCATTGCTGCCCAAGATGGTCACTATCTCACCTCGTTTCACATAAAGAGAGATGTCCTGGAGAGCGAGGATGTTACCGTAAGCACTCACCAAGTTGCGCAGATCCAGCATCATGAAGTGGCCTGTTCCCCAAGATAAGCTCGGATCACATCAGGATGCTGGTGAATCGCTTGCGGTGAGCCTTCTGCGATCTTGCGTCCATGATCCAGCACGATGATTCGGTCTGAGAGCTTCATTACTAGCTGCATGTCATGCTCAATCAGCAGGAGAGTCAGCTGAAATTCTTTCCGAAGTTCTACCAGCAGCTCGTTCAGTTCTTCCGTCTCCTGCCGATTCATGCCAGCTGCAGGTTCATCAAGCAACAATAGAAAGGGATCGGTAGCCAGCGCCCGAGCAATCTCTAAACGCCTTTGGGCTGCATAGGGTAAGCTATCCGCAGTTACCTGAGCATACTGTTCCAGCTCCAGACGCTGCAGTAGTTGGAAGGAATCTTCACGAATATGCTGTTCTTCTGCTCTGGTAAGTCGATCTCGCAGGAGCACACCTAACATACTAGCCTTGGTGCGGATCTGACGTCCCATCATCACGTTCTCCAGCACACTCTGCTTTTCGTACAGTCGGATGCTCTGAAAGGTGCGGGCCACCCCCAGTTGGGCGATCTGGTAGGGCTTGAGGCCGTTCAGTCGTTGTGTTTGATGATTGGGAGGATACAGGTGAATTTCACCAAGCTTTGAAGGAAGAAAGCCCGTTATACACTGAAAGCAGGTTGTCTTGCCGGCGCCGTTGGGACCAATCAGCGCGAGAATTTCTTGGGACTGGACTTGAAAGCTTAGGTGCTCTAAAGCACGTAATCCGCCAAATTCAAGCGTTAGTTGATCCACTTGGAGTATGGTAGAATCTTGTAAAGGGTGATTCTCACTCATGCGTGGTAGTTCCAGCAAATGATCAAGATTTGCAGATTTTCTTGCCCTATTTCTGCCAAAGCCCGGTATGATGAATGCACACTAGCCGAAAATTCCATCCGCCTTGTTATCTTTCTTGCAGGAGTCGCATGAATCCAATCGTGGTTGTTGATGATGAACCGGCTATCCGTAGTAGTCTGGCCGCCGTGCTCGAAGATGAAGGCTACCCCGTACGCTGCTGCGCGCACGCGCGGGAACTCTACGATGTCCTGAAAGAGCAGCCGATGTCCCTGGTGCTATTGGACATCTGGCTTCCCGGAGAAGACGGGATGGCGATCCTCAAGAACCTACGAAACGAACAGCCTGAGCTGCCTGTGATCATGATGAGCGGACACGCTGGGATTGAAGCTGCCGTCAGTGCAATCAAGCTGGGGGCCCGAGATTTTCTGGAAAAGCCACTGCACCTAGATGTGTTGTTAGATAAGATCACGGGTGCCTTACGAGCCGCTCAACCGGACCAATCAGCGATTCTACCTTCCGACGTCCGGATCGAGACGGCCCCTTACCAGCCAGCAACCAATCTTCAATCCGTGGAGCTACGTAAATCTGGACGTCCCCAGCGTACTCTTGGCGACAATGTAGTCCTCAACGGTACTGGCCTGCTCAGTGGTCGCAACACAGGTGTCATCCTCAGTCCAGCAACTCCAAACAGTGGAATTCAGTTTCAAACCCTTGATGGTATTTCGATTCCCGGCAGAATAACCAGCCTAGAAGATTACCAGCATGCACAGAGCCAGCAGAGCTTTACCGCTAACTCTACGGTGCTGGCTCGGGAGAATCGACGTGTCCGCACGGTGGAGCATCTGATGGCAGCTTTGTCGATGGCTGGGCTGGACAATGTGCTGATTAAGGCCGACGAGGAGATTCCAAATGTGGACGGCTCGGCTCTCGATTTTGCCCAATTGCTCGACGAAGTAGGAACCGTGGATCAGGACGCCGAGGTGACAGAAGCGGTAATTCGAGAAAAACTCAGCATTGGTGAAGAAGACCCTGAACAGAAATATCTCTACGTGGAGCCCTATGATGGTTTCGAAGTAACAATGCGGGTCAACTACCCACCACCGATTCTAGAGCAGCAAATGACCTTCAACGCAGAGCAGGATTCCTTCCTGAATGAAATTGCACCAGCTCGCTCCTTCAACACCTTTCAGAATATCGACATGGCCCAGAAGATGGGCAAGGTTGGCAGTGGCTATCTCAACTCGCATATCATCATTTATGACGGCAAGGTGATCAACACCGAATTGCGCTTTGCGGACGAGTTTGTCCGCCACAAGATCCTTGATTTAATTGGTGACCTGTTCCTGCTGGGCTATCCACTGCGCAGTCGGGTAGTGGCCAACATGACCTCCCATGGTTACAATCAGGCACTGGTTCAGAAGATTTACAGCTGCTTTGCCTGATCAGGCAGAGCGCAACACCTGCTGCATCTCTTCAAAGATCGCAGGTGCTCCAACGATAAGATCCAGACCATAGAGTTCTGGTGGAACGTTGGGGGGCACCTCGCCGATATGGCCAATCTTTCCACCGGCTTCCCGAACAACCAGCTGAGCTGCTGCAAAATCCCAGGGACTGAGCGTCTCAAAAAAACCATCCATCCGTCCCGCTGCAATCCAACAGATATCCAGAGAGGCCGCTCCGATACGGCGGATGTCACCACAACGCTCCAGCATCTTCTGAAACTTTGGAATCAGCTTGGGTCGCTCCTCTCTATTGTAGGGGAAACCTGTACCTATCAAGGCGCTACGCAACTCTGTCTGCATAGTGATCTGCAGTTGTTTTGCGTTGAGATAGGAACCTTCTCCCTGAATAACGTGAAAGAGTTCTTCGAGGAAGGGACAGTAGACGGCCCCAACTCTTACCTGGCCTGCTTCTGCATAAGCGATGGAGACCGCACACATCTGATGATTACGGGCGTAGTTGACAGTTCCGTCAATCGGATCAATGATCCACAATTGGCTCTGCAGCAACTCTGGTGAAGAATAATCGGGTGCTAACTCTTCTGAGAGAATCTGGTGTTCTGGAAAGCGTTGTTGAATGCGACTGCGGATCAGCTGGTCCGATTTCAGGTCTGCAGAAGTGACTAACTCCTGATGGGTCTTGTAGTTGAGTGAAATGGTTTGCTGTTTACGTTCCTGGCGAATTAAATTTCCCGCTTCATGAGCGATTTCTTGTGCAAATTGAGCTATTTCCTTCCAGTCTAACATGAAGTCTCAGTGTAGTGGTTATGAAGTTCCTTCCTGTAGCAGAGTGACCAGCTCACAGCGTTGGCAACTCTGGTGGAAGTTGTGGTAAAAGTCCTTGGCAAGCTGCGGCATACCTTGTTGTATCGAGCAGCTGCCCCAGTTCAGATTCATGATGCTATCGAGCATAAGCCAGGAAAAAGGGAAGCAAGCCGTTGCCCAAAGCAGCACCTGTCTCTGTTCTCCCAGCAACTGCTGATCAGGCAAGACCGCGGTCTGGGCGAAGCTTGCACATTTGTGTCAAGGTTCCCAGTTAGGGTTATAGAAAGCCTGATCACTCATTTGCAGAGGTGACAGCCAGTGGCTCCAGCGTTTTCAATTGTTGTAGCCAGAAACGCAACAACTCGAGTAGCATGACTCGTTGAAGGTCGTGAAACCTGCCTAAGAGCAGACGTTCCCAGAGTCCTTGAGGGTATCGGCTCTCTCGATGTGGGGCACTCAAGCGATCGTTATTCTCCAAGCGTTCCTAGAGTTGGCGCCAGTAGGCGTGTTTTCGTTGCAGATTATAGCATTCGGTGGAGTCTCTGGAAAAAATCTACACAGTTCAGCACGAGCGCTACGTGGAGGTTGACGTAGCCATGATTGAAGCAGTATCCCAAGCCTGTGCTGACCAAGGTGGGCGTTGTGCCAAATCGGCAAAGGGTATGCTCCAGTTGGGAACTCCCAGTGCAGTAAACAAATGGTGGTGCAGCAATTCCTCAGGTTCTGCAGTATCCCAAGCCTGTTGAATAGGCTGCATCTTTTGTTGTAGTAGAGTTGTTCGGTAGCCTCCTGCAAAAACAGGTGCAGACGTTGCTAGCCAATTTCAAGCAATAAGCTACTACTGTGTCCGGGTAAGTGATCGTACTCCTTAAGCAGTGCAGCACCATCAGGTACAAGTTGCTCCCACTTTTCTGGCAATTGAGTGGCCATTTTGACGATTGAGATCATTTGTCCGTCTTCATGAACCAATGGAGGAAGCTGGGGGTTGTGATAGAGTACCACGTAGGATCATCTGTTGGTGTGCGGGATCGTCGGAGTGTCCATGCACCTGCCCAAGCCGAGTGGGGGTATGAACATCGAGCGCTGTAAAGCTGTTGATTGCCTAGACACAGACAGGTTTCTGGAAAATCTGGACCAGCTCCAGAATTGGGCCAGCTGGGAAACTCAACTCGAAGTTGTTCGCCGGTTGTGGTCTGAAAATCTGTGGTGACAGGCAGACACCAGAGTGTCTTTAGCAGCTGTTCAGGAGGGTGCTTTTTTGGCATGGTTGAAATGAGGTTTTAGTCGTCAGTTGACCAGCGCCAGTCAGGACTAGTGCTACCAGGTTGCCAGAGCAGTTCGGTTTCATCCAGCTTGGCTGTGACCCAGCGACCAAAGACGAACAAGGCATCAGAGAGGCGGTTGAGATACTTCAGAATTGCTGGATTAATGGGCGCAACTCGATGTAGATGCAGGACTGCACGCTCTGCCCGACGACAAGTAGTGCGAGACTGATGCAGGAAGGCATTGAGCGGGGTTCCGCCTGGCAGGATGAAGCTCTTTAAGGGTTCCAGCTCTGTGTTCATCGCATCAATTACTTCTTCCAGCCAAGCGGCATCGGCTTCCTCTAGCTTGATCTGTCCGGGGTATTCGTCGCCTGGCAGTGTGGCTAGTTCGGAACCAATGTCGAAGAGCTTCTGTTGGATTGCCTGTAGAATCAACTCGAGCTTGTCTCGACGCTCGGATTGTGGCTTTTGGGCATTGAAACTACGAACTAGCCCCAAGCAACTGTTTAGTTCGTCGATAGTGCCGAAACCTTCGATTCGAGGGTGATCCTTGGGTAGACGGGTTCCGCCAACGAGACCGGTCTCGCCAGTATCTCCGGTACGAGTGTAGACTTTTGTGATGCGAACCATCGAGCAATGCTCCTGTTGAATTAAGATTTTTGAAGAAAAATCATGGTAACGGAATCCAGACAAAGCGAAATCTTTTTCATCAAAATTTCATAGGCCAACAGCATGCGGAGGGGCTGCTGAATGTAGTTACTCAAGTGGTTGCGCTGGGAGGGAGTACTGCCCAGAAACTTAGTTTGCCAGCTGGAGAATACAGAAAAATCACT
>DPLM01000120.1:0-9126 GCA_003541985.1 Deltaproteobacteria bacterium
CCTGAAACCTACTGATTAGAAGTCAGTTGCTCTATCCAGTTGAGCTATGGGCGCGTGAGAGGAGGAGAATTAGCTGTTTTCGAAGCGTTTCAGGTCTTGGAGCACCTGTCGTTCTTCTTCTACACTGAGGGCATCCAATTCTTCTGGGAGTGGTTGATCTTTGGTTTTCCATTGACTGGATTTGCACCAGACGAACCAGAAGCCTCCTGCCAGCCCAAGAGCTGGGAGGATCCAGATCAACAAGTTGAACCCTTTCGCTGGAGGGGTTCGTAAAATCCACTCGCCGTAGCGGGCGACAAAGTAGGCCTCAATCTCTGTCCGATCCTGTCCCGCCATTAACATTTCACGAACCTTGTTACGAATCTGCACCGAAAAGCCTGCTTCAGAATCATTGACTGAGAGTCCTTGACAAGTTGGGCAACGAAGGTTGTCCGCAATCTTGTAAACCAGATTCTCATCAACAGCTTGAGCGTGCAGCGATAGGCAACTGGCCACCAGCAGTGGAAGCAACAGCTTTGAGAAGCGTTTCATGTTGCGTGAATCTCTCGGTGGGGCAGATGCTGACGCAGGTATTCGCGAATCATCATCTGATTTGTCAGGTGTTTGCTTCCAGCTCCGGACAACCAACCAGCAAATTCAGAACCTCGATGGTAACGTGCAAGAAAGCTCAGGTCTCGGTAGCGGGTCATCATCTCCTTGAATAGGTCACGGGGCACATTGGCCGTCAAGAGTTCGTAGTAGACACCATTATGCATCCACTCGAAGTTTGCCAGGGGCAACGCGTTCCAGTACTCTTGATGGAACGCTTCCACCCGAACATAAGTAACATCACCACGTGGGGCACCAGCCCTGAGGCATAGGACAGATAAATCAGTGTAAGTTTCAGTTTTCATGCTGAGGGTTCTTCGCTAGGAACGGGGTTACTAACCTGACGTACAATATCCGCTAGATGCTGCTGCAGTTCCTGTAGGCCACTGCCATTCAGGGAGGAGATCGTGTAGACGGTTTCTCCTTCCACTTCGAGTGATTCACGAATTTCTTCAGTTTCCTTCAGATCGTGGACACTGTCCAGCTTGGTCAACGCAATCGCCCGAGGTTTTTCCAGTAGGGTAGGTTCGAAGGACTCGAGTTCGTGCAGTAAGGTCGCATACTCTTCCAGCGGTGGTGTTCTAGAAAAACCAGAGACATCCAGCATCAACAACAGAATCGCGGTGCGTTCAATGTGACGCAGAAAGCGATCTCCTAGTCCCCGTCCTTCGTGCGCTCCCTCTATTAGACCCGGGATATCGGCAATCACGAAGGTTTCATACTCGTTATGCTTGACCACACCAAGTTGAGGAACAAGCGTGGTGAAAGGGTAATCTGCTACCTTCGGTCGTGCCTTGGAAAGCTTGCTAATTAGCGTGGACTTGCCAGCATTGGGGAAGCCAACCAGCCCAACATCAGCCATCAACTTCAGTTCGAGACGGATCCAGAGTTCCTGTGATGGTTCACCCGGTTGGTGATGTTCAGGGGCCCGATTTGTTGATGTTTTGAAGCGCGCATTGCCCCGTCCTCCTCTTCCACCCTTGAGGAAGAGGTATTCTCTCTCTTCAAGAATCTCCAGCAGGACAGATCCATTTTCCTCATCGCAGACCACGGTTCCAGGCGGAACACGAATCAAGCAGTTTTTGCCATTACGTCCATGCTTGTTGCGTCCACCACCAAGCTGACCATTTTCTGCATGTTGGTGTTGTTGAAAGGAGAGGTCGAGTAGGGTACTGCGGGCTTGATCTCCAACAAAGTAAACGCTTCCGCCCTCGCCACCGTCCCCACCGTCAGGTCCACCAAATTCGATAAACTTTTCACGACGAAAGGAGGTGCATCCTGCTCCTCCTTTGCCGGAGCGGACATGGATCTTGACCGAATCAACAAATTTCATGGATGAGGTTGTGCCTCAGATGCGGAAGAAGTTGAGAAATTCATCTGGCAGCTCCATTTGAACACGCCGGTTGAGGTGATGAACGAAGGGATACATAGCCGCTTTGAGACAAGTGTGGTAGCTTTCTGGATTATCCTCACTTCTCAGTTCACGGTAGGACTGGTTGGCTTGACGCATCAAAATTTTTGCATGAACAGGAACCATCTCCTGATTGCGTTCCAGTGCATTCAACAGCTGGTCGTCAGGGAAGCCACAAAGTAGGTAGGTGAAGGAATTCTCAAAGCGGAAAACAAAGAATGGAGCATGCTCCGCAAAAGCGCTACGGGTAGCAGTCATGAAGCGCAGGAAGTAGTCCCGCATCTTCTCGTCTTTCCAGAAACCGAGTGTTATTGAGTTGAGTTGCGAGTGAGTCGTTGCGTTGAAAGAACGGAAGAATTGATAGTTCTTGTAGCGCAGCACCTCAGGCTTTTCCTCGATTTTCAACATCTGCCCCTGCAGTGCTTTCAGCGTGCCTCCAAGCTCGGAATCACTTAGCGCCCGGGTGTCGATTTGCCCTTGTTCCGCTTCCTGAGCCTTGACCCAGTCGACGAGGAAACGCTCCTTTGCTTGTAGGTAGTGTTGAAAGGAGGGCCTCTGGGTAAGCGCAACGGTCTCTTGCTCTAGCTTGACTGCGTCCAGATCTGCTGGCAAAGCACGGAGCATCTGCTCAACTTCTTGCAGCATCGGTTCATCTGGGAAGGCCTTAGTCAGTTCCTGCAGGTTGCGAAGAGTGCGCCTAATCTTCAGACGGGTGCGATGAAGGAAGACCTCTGGATTGCAGGACTGCTTCTCAAAATCCTGAAAGGTCTCACATGGAATCTCGCTCTGGTTGGCACCTTTAAGCGTGAGCGCCTGGGTAAGGTTGTCAGGAACTTGGCGCAAGCTGTAAAGTTTTTCAACCAGTATGCCTTGGAGTAATTCCAACACACGGTTCAGTCGTCCGATTTGCATGAAGCTGCTGCGCAGAGTGGAGAATCCCAACAAGGTCTTCTGCGCCAGTTGACGCATGTCGTTGTCCATGTCGAGGTAGAGCCCAGCAGTCACCTCTTGCTTACGGCCTGGGTAAATTGTGATTTTGAGTTTGTCGTCGCTGATGCTCGCCATGTCGGATCTTGGGAGTGCAGTACAGGGAAGGCCAGAAACTGGGTGGTAATTGGTCGGATGATCGACCTGCAAAGGCAAGACCAGTCCTAGGCGGGTTAGACAATTCCTTTGCTATCTTTAGGCAGGTGGGTTAAACCAAAATAAATTTTACTTAAAGTCTGCCATGCATAAAATGATTACGCACGATATTGAGGTCGCTGTCCAGTCCTTCTACCTGGATAGTGAATCTGACCCTGAAAAACCACTCTTTCTGTTCGCCTATAGAGTGCGAATTGAAAACCAGGGATATGAGACAGTACAGTTGCTGAAGCGACACTGGATCATCACTGATGGAGATGGCCATGTTCGCCATGTTGAAGGTGAGGGTGTGGTAGGTGAGCAGCCCGTCCTCAAGCCTAGAGAATGCTTTGAATACACAAGTGGTTGCCCCTTGCCGACTCCCGTGGGTACAATGCGTGGTAGCTACCAGATGCAGACTGCTAACCTTGCACTGCTCCGGGTCGAAATTCCAGAATTTACACTCGCTGTTCCCAGCGCCATCAACTAACCCTCTTTGTTGAGACACACCATGAAGTCATTGCTGCCCCTTGTTTCGATCTTGTTGGTAACCACGCTCTCGTATGCTGCTGACATTCGCGGGTACTTCACTCCTGTTGGACCCGTGCCTTTAGCAAACAGCGTCAAGAAGGTTCGGTTTGAAGAACTTCTCAATTTTGGCTGCGTCCACTGCGACCACTTACGAAAGGCTTCCTTGGAGCTGCGGGAAGAATATGCCGACCAAGTAGACTTTATTGACATTCCAATCACCTTCCGTGGGCAGGATGATTCTCCTCTACGACTTTACTACGTCGCTGAAAAGCTAGGTAAGGGTAAGATAGTCAAGGAGGAACTCTTCCGCACTCGCTTCGAGTATGACGTGAATGTTTTTGATCCCGGGATCATTAACTATTTGGCCAAGAGCTTGGGGCTGGACCAGGAATACCAGGCAGAATCTCGCATGCCCTGGGTAGATGCCAAGATCGCTGAAGCAGAGCGCAAAACGGAGCAGTATGGGTTGACTGGAACCCCAACGGTCGTGATTGAAGGTAGTATGAAGATGGACATTGGACGCTACGGTTCGGTCGAGAGGTTCGTGGCCGATGTGCCACAGACTTTCGCAGATTTGCTCGCCAAACCGTAAACAAGTAGCGCACGTCTTCCGGTTTTTGAACGATCGCTCCGGAAGACAGCGATTCGTCAGGAATCAGTCAAGCAGGTCGTAGGCTTGAACCGTCAGGAATTCACGGAATTCCGAATCAGTTGCCAATACGTCCATTGTCTTGGTGGCCTTGGCAAAACGCTCCTCACTGAAACCCTCCGCGCGCTCCACCCGAATTTTCTCCAATTCTTCCTCAGCAAACTGTCGGTACATCTCAACTGTGATCTTACGACCGTCTGACAATTTCCCTTTCGGATGGCGAATCCACTGCCAGATCTGAGAACGTGAAATTTCTGCTGTAGCTGCGTCTTCCATCAGATTGAAGATGGCCACTGCTCCCATGCCGTTCAGCCAGGATTCAACGTACTGAATGCCCACGCTGATGTTGTTGCGCAAGCCACCCTCGGTAATCTCTCCAGGAACCACAAAATTGATGAAATCATCCGGATTAGGAACTACATCTTCTCGAAGGTTGTCCTTTTGGTTCACACGGTTGGGTCCAAACTTTTCTGTGAAAACTTCATTGCAGATGGGTACTAAGTCAGGGTGTGCAACCCAGGAACCATCGTAGCCGTCATTCGCATCACGCTCCTTGTCCGCCCTTACTTTACCGAGAGCAATTTTGTTAACTCCCGGATCCCGTCGGCTTGGGATGAAGGCAGCCATCCCACCGATAGCATGTGCTCCTCGCTTGTGACACGCGTGGACAAGTGATTCTGTGTAGGCTCGCATAAAGGGTGCTTTCATAGTCACATTAACACGATCTGGCCAGAGGAAGTTTGGATCTGATCGGAATTTTTTTATACAGCTGAACATGTAATCCCAGCGTCCAGCATTCATGCCTGCCATGTGATCTTTCAGCACATACAGCATCTCTTCGATTTCGAAGGGAGCGAGGATATGCTCAATTAGGATCGTGGCCTTGATGCTGCCAATTGGTTTACCTACATACTCTTGAGCCATAACGAAGACATCGTTCCAGAGTTTGGCTTCCTGATGATTTTCCAGCTTTGGCAGGTAGAGATAAATTCCAGAGTTGATCTTCTTGACCCGCTCGTGGTTGTGGAAAAAGTACAGGCCGAAGTCGACCAAGGAACCTGACGCGATTTCGCCATCGATCAAGATGTGCTTCTCATTGAGGTGCCAACCACGTGGACGTATGATTAGGGTGGAAACTTCGTTTTTCAGTTTGTATTCTTTGCCAGCTGGATTTTTGAACTCTAAAGTTCGGTCAATTGCGCGCTGCAGATTGATCTGTCCTTGGATCTGGTTGAACCAGTTAGGGCTGTTGGCATCTTCCAAGTCAGCCATGAAAACTCGGGCTCCGGAGTTCATCGCGTTGATCATCATCTTGGCTTCGACAGGACCGGTGATCTCGCAACGTCGATCTTGCAAATCGTCTGGCAGTGGAGCGACTCTCCAGTCTCCCTCACGAATGGATCTAGTCTCTTCCGAATAGCTGGGTTTGTGTCCATTGAAGAGCGCCTGCTGTACCTCTTCACGACGCTTCAGCAATTCCTGGCGACGTCTATTGAATTGTCGATGCAGTTGTACAATAAATTTTTGGGCCTCTTCAGAGATGACTTCGGCAAAACCCTCATGCATAGGGCCTTGGATCTGAATTCCATCAGGCATAGTTCTCCAATGGGGTCAAGGTTCTTCAATTGGACAAGCGGCCGAACCACTATGCCACCTGTTGGTCAAAAACTTTAGCATTCTACAAATGAATGAAATAGATTCCAGCCAAAGTTTGTCGCTGAAGAGTAAGAGTTGAACTTTAGGCATCATTCTTTCAGGAGTCTTAACTTTAGGATGATTGACCATACCTTGGCTCAATCTCCGCATTGCCAGAATATTCCGGATTGAAAGCGCCTGCTGGGCAGGATAGTCTCAATTTGGATTAATAGAGAAAATACTGCGAGACGAGGATTGCATGAGACGCACGATCTTGGTGTCGTTGCTCGTGGTCCTGTCTGCGCCGGTATTTGCTCAGGATGAGCTACATCTTCGGAGAACCAATTCCCTCATTCAGCAAGTGATTCGCGGAGAACGAGGAGAGTATCCCCTTTCGGAGTACCGCCCACAGGAAGTGCAGCGCAGTGGAGAGATGGTCAATCAGTTGACCCAGGACCCTTTCGAGTACCGACGTAAATTCAATAAAAAATTTCGCCACAGACAACGCTATATCGGTTTCAGTGGCCCAATTGTCGGTGAGGAACGCAGCGCTCCCTACTATGGGGCGAGTCTGCAAAAACAGGTAAATCCAGCGCCTGTAGCACGGATCAATCGCGATACTGCTCGAAAAATTCGTGAATCTAACCTAATGGTTCAGCAACTCATTCGGGAACGGCAATGAGCCTAGTGCGGCAGTTCAATATGTTGTCGCTGTTGGCAAGTCTGGTGGCCTGTAGTGGATCGCCTCCACCGAGTCCACCCTATCGTCAGGAGGTTTCAGCTCCGGCTTGTCTGCAGGAAAAGACGTACGGTGAAATCATGCATTGCGATGATAACGTACATGCTAACATTCAGAAAGAAGCAAACCAATCTCTCGGAAAGGTGGAGAGACAAAACGTGAAACGGCTGCACCAGAACCGAACCAGTCAGTGGGGCTCACCAAGCGCTCAGGAGGTTCGCGATCAGTTGCAAATTGGTCATGCCTTTGAAATCGAAACTGAACGAGCTGCTCAGACTTTCACGGAAAACTGTGGTAGCTATCGTGTAGATCGGGGCTTGCTCGTCTGTATCCCTGCGCCACCCAACTGACATGCCTGCTCCCACCGATGGTTTGCACCTAGCCTTGGTGGACCTCCTCCCTGGAGCATTCTCCTTTGGTCCCTTACAAGTTCGACGTTTACACCCTTCTAGTTCCAGAATTGGCTCTTATCGAAGCCGATTTCAAGGACGGGGAATGGAATTTGACGAGGTTCGGCTCTATCAGGCGGGGGATGACGTCCGCTTGATCGACTGGCTGGTCACAGCACGAACTGGTCGACCCTACACTAAACTCTTCCGTGAGGAACGTGAGCAACCCAACTTTCTTTTATTGGACTGCTCCCCCTCCATGTTTTTTGCCACTCAAGGACAACTGAAGGTTCGGCTGGCAGCTTGTCTGGCGGCACAGCTTGCTTGGCGAGCTCTGAAAAATCAGGATCGAGTTGCGCTTTGGTTTGCTGGGGCAAGAACTTATTACGAGATAGCACCTAAGGAACATCGTCAGGCGCTGCTAAAGACGCTAGGTAAATTTGTGGAAGCATATCAACAGGAGCTACAGGGATTGCAGGAAGAGGGGTTTATTTCCGTTGATCCGTCACCACTACTAAAGCTGCTAGAACGATTCAATCGTGTTCAGCGTCCAGGTCACGTAGTCTGGCTTTTCAGTGATTTCCAGCAATTTGGGGAAGATGAGTGGAAACTATGTCGACGGCTGGTTCGACATTGTGAATTGCGACCAGTTTGTCTTCTAGATCCCTTGGAGCAGCAAATGTCTTGGCGAGGGGAGATTCTTTTTCAGCAGGACACAATGCGCCTAACCCTCAATTGGAGCGAGTCAAGAAACAAGGAGTTTCAAAGACAGTTTAAAGCATGGCAACAGGGCCTACAGGAGAAATTTCACCAGTTGAATCGATCAATTTACTGGATGCAAACAACTGACGAGGGAGCTAACTTTCAGACGTCGATATCGTCCACTGCATCGTTGTAGCTCATTCTGCCTAGCAGCAGTCCGGCTCCTACCAGAGCGGTGGAGAGGATGCTTCCGTTAGTCACCACATAAGAAATCAAGATAAACCCGCCTAATACAGAGTAGCGCACGAAGCGGTTACTTTTCAATTGAAAGATAAATTCTTCCATCCGGATCTCTATGAGCTAAGTATTGGGTTAGATTTTACGGAAAATTACTGAAGCGTTCGTCCCACCGAAGCCAAAAGCATTCGACATGACATTTGTTATTTGGCGTTCACGAGCCATGTTGGGGGTAATATCCAGATCGCATTCCGGGTCTAGATTTTCGACGTTGATCGTAGGAGGTACGAGACCTTGTTCCATGGCTTTGATAGAGAAAACTGCCTCGATTGCTGCCGCAGCTCCAAGAAGATGCCCGGTCATGGATTTGGTGGAACTGATGGAAATATGCCTTGCAGTGTTTTCTCCAAACGCTAGCTTGAGGGCTCGTAATTCGTTAAGATCTCCTGCCGGTGTCGAGGTGCCATGAGCGTTGACGTAGTCTATATCCTCCGAGTTCAACTTTGCATCCTTGAGGGCTAGTTGCATCGCTCGAGCTGGACCTTCCATGGAAGGCGCAGTGATGTGATGGGCATCTGAGCTGACCCCATACCCGACGATTTCACAATAGATTCGGGCTCCTCTGGCTTTAGCAAATTCATAATCTTCGAGAATCAGCATTGCTCCTCCCTCAGAGAGAACAAAGCCATCTCGATCTTGATCGTACGGACGACTTGCCCGCTCTGGGTCATCATTGCGTGTGCTGAGTGCTCTCATCGCCGCAAAGCCCCCGACACCCAGTGGAGTCACAGCCGATTCGCTACCTCCTGCCAACATGATTTTCGCATCTCCACGTTCAATAATGCGTGCTGCAGTGCCAATCGCATGATTGGAGGAGGTACAGGCCGAAACTGAACAAGCGTTATAGTTACGAGCTTTGAAGACCATTGAAACCTGACCGGGAGCCAGGTTAACAAGAGTCATTGGGATGAAGAAGGGAGAAATTCGTTTTGGCCCTCCCTCCTCAACCAGCAGCGTATGTCTCTCAATATTACCCAATCCCCCGATTCCTACTCCCATTGATACACCGGTTTCTTCTTCCAACTCTTCAGTGATCTCCAAGTTAGCGTCTTGGAGAGCCTCC
>DPLM01000120.1:9428-9894 GCA_003541985.1 Deltaproteobacteria bacterium
CAGTGATCTCCAAGTTAGCGTCGTGGAGAGCCTCCACTGCAGCACCGACTGCATAGCGAATGAAGAGTTCCATCTTACGAGCTTCCTTTGGAGAGACGATGTCAGGCACTTGGTAGTTGCGTACTTCTCCAGCAATCTGAGTTCGGAATTCTGAGGCATCAAAATGTGTGATTGGGCCAATGCCTGACTTTCCAGAGTAACAGGCACTCCAAGCTTTTGCCACGCTGTTTCCAAGTGGACTGACGCAACCAAGACCGGTCACAACGATTCGACGACGATCGCTCATGAGAGTGTGTTGGGAGAAGGGGATAGGAGATCAGCCAGTAGCCGATCGGATGAAGTCAACAGCTGACTGGACGGTGGTGATTTTTTCAGAGGCATCATCTGGGATGTCGATACCGAATTCCTCTTCTAACGCCATGACTAGTTCAACTGTGTCAAGTGAGTCTGCGTCTAGATCATCAAT
>DPLM01000300.1:0-2606 GCA_003541985.1 Deltaproteobacteria bacterium
ACGAAGATCACACCTTTCCCTTTTCCTAGTGCCTGCTCTACGAGAGAATAGCCTTCAACAATCACATGTTCTTGATAGTTTTTCATCAGGTGGTTTAGGGCAAAGAATTCCATCAATAGCATCCCAAAGTGCCTGAAACATTCATGCACCCACTGTGAACGAGTGGATTCTGAGACCTCAGGAAAGACTCGCGCCAATTGAGCCCTTGCGATGCCTCTCTCTTTGGAAAGTAACCAATAAGCAAGTTTACCAATTCCACGACCTATCTTTTGAAGTTGGCTCATCGTGAGTCGATCTCCCAACCATAAACCAAATTTGAAGAGTTGAAATTGTAGGTTTCGACTTAGTCTAATTATCCAGGAAGCCCGTTGGTCTTTGCGAAACTGAGAGTAAGAAATTGAATCAGTCATACTTCGGAATGGTCTTTTCCAAGTAGTCTCGGACTGACTCAGGAGTTGCAGGTAAACGATGACATCTCGTGTCACGGTTACGTAGACTAGCCAATTCAGAAGGTTCAGGAGGAGGATTGCCTGTGGCTTGTTTGATAGCATTAGCAAATTTTGCAGGGTGAGCGCATGCTAAGCTTATTACCGGACTAGCTGGAGAAATCTTACGCGCTGCAGCATACCCAACAGCAGAATGTGGATCTAGCAGGTATCCATACTTTGAATGCACCTCACTGATAGTTGCCACAGTCTCCTCATCATCCACCCGAACTGACTCAAACTGGATTTGTGCCGTTTTTAGGTAGTCCCCAGTGAGAGTTAATTTCCCTGAAGTCTGAAATTCCGCCATCCAAATTTGTAGAATTTTAGGATCTTTATCGCACAAGTCATACAGATAGCGCTCTAAATTACTTGAAATTTGAATATCCATTGACGGGCTTAGCGTTTCTTGAACACCTTCTTGGTGGTATTCACCCTTGCTGAATAGGCGATGGAGAATATCATTTGAATTGGTGGCTACAATTAATTTCTCAACAGGTAGGCCTATTTGCTCTGCATAGTATCCTGCCAGGACATTTCCAAAGTTCCCGGTTGGTACTGAGAAAACAACTGGAATTTCAGGACTTCGCGCTACTCGACAGTGGGCATATATGTAGTAGACAATTTGGGCTAGAACTCTAGCCCAATTGATTGAATTGACAGCCCCCAATCGCTGAGTTTTTTTAAATTCCACATCGTTGAAAAGATATTTGACAATGTTTTGAGCGTCGTCAAATGTTCCGTCCACAGCAAGGTTGTGTACGTTTTCATCAGTCACTGTAACCATCTGCAGCTCTTGTATGGGGCTAACTCGACCAAATGGATGCAACATAAAGATCTCAAGACTTTTCCGGTGTCGCATACCATGAATAGCAGCGCTACCAGTATCTCCAGAAGTCGCACCCAGAATTCGTAATCGTTCTCCCCTTCTGTAAAGTAGTGACTCAAAGAGGTTCCCCAACAACTGAAGTGCCACATCCTTAAAGGCGAAGGTGGAGCCGTGGAATAATTCTAGTACATGTATGGAAGATACTGGAACAACTGGGGTGATACTTGATTTTCGAAAACTTCTGTAACTTTGATGAATCATTGCTTTCAGTTCTGATCTATCAAAAGACTCACCTACAAACAAATCTAGTACTTCAAGACATAGTTCTTGATAATTTAACGAACGCCACTGTTTGAGTTTGTCCTTAATGCAAGGCAATTCTTGTGGAATTAATAGACCTCCATCTTCGGCAAGGCCCATCATGACTGCATCATCAAAATTGAGATCACTAACCCCTCCACGTGTACTGCAATACTTCATTTATTTCCTGAATAGACTAGAATATATCTTTAGTAGAATAGGGTCCGCAGGGGCAGAATAACATTTGCAGGGCAAATCAAATCAGTGATTTTTCAAAGCCCTTGCATCCACCACGTCAGCACTATTTTTGCTTCCCTTTCTCGAAAAGAAGCTTCATCGATCTTGCCGAGAGCTAATCCATCTCGGAGATAGTGAAGCTTCGCTAAGCATTCTTTTCGGCTCTTGCAGTGGCTCCAGCCTTTTTCCTTCCGATACACCAATTGATAGTATTCCTCGTCATCAACCAAGATCGGGTTTTCAATAGAATGTGGCGTAAGGTTAATCATGAATGATGTTCATTGGACTAGGAAGGCGTTCTGCAATCGTTGGCGTAGACTTTTGGTGGCTGCAAGCAGTGGGGTGATGTTTGGTTTAAGCACTCCAGGGTTTGGATTTCCATTGCTGGGGCTTGTGGCATTAGTTCCATTATTGATTCTTAACGAAGAAATTCTCTCAATTCCGCAAAGGAGGCGCAAATCATTTTTCAAAATTCTAAGTTACAGTTTCGTTGCAGGATCTATCAGTGCTGTGATTGGGGGCTATTGCATAACCAACAGTGCCCACGTCTATGGTCATCTGCCACTTCCACTAGCCGTCTTGGTCACTGCTTTTGGATATGGCCTAGAGGTTGGCCTGATTTTCTTCTTCTATTTTGGGTGTTTGCTTCCATTTTTACCTAAACATTCCTGGGCTGACCTTCCTGTCCGTATTCTTTGGATTCTCGCTCTGGAACCTAAATACCCTCGTCTGTTCGAATGGAGTTTTGGTGGATT
>DPLM01000300.1:3002-3988 GCA_003541985.1 Deltaproteobacteria bacterium
CAGGTCTTAGCTTATTGAGTGTAGGCTGTAATTTTACATTCGTCTTGGTCTGGCGTTGTATCAAGCAAAAAAAACATGAGTGGTTCAACGTCAAGTTCGCAACATTACTATTGATAAAAGTGCATTTGCTAGCTGGGTTCTATGGCTGGTGGCGTGCAATGGATTTACGGGATGTCAAATCAGAAGCGCAGATTGAGGTCGTCTCTTTACAACCTAACTTCTCTTTAGCACAACTAGCTTCTAATCCTGACCTAGCGTTCTCCGAACGCACTCGAAACATTGATTCTTTGCTAGGTGACTCAAGGAGGGCTCTAGCTGCAACTCATAAAAAAAATCATGATTTACAAAGAATGCTAGTTTGGCCAGAATCTACTTTCCCAGCTCCAATTTTTAAAGATGCCTCTGCTAAAAAACTAGTCTCTAATTTTGCCAAAGAAGAACAAGTACACATCTTACTAAGTACTGTGGACTGGGAAATGCAGGTGGACGGTAGTTATCGATTTTTTGGTATTTCCGTTTTGGTCAACTCTGATGGAGTAATTGCCGGACGCTACAACAAAATCTTTCTGATCCCATTTGGAGAAAGTATTCCCGGTTCAACTTGGTTTCCAAGTTGGGCAGCTTGGTTAAGGGAAATGATTCCTAACATCTCCGAATTTGAGGCTGGTCAGGAATTCACAGCAATGCCAATTGGGGATGCCAAAATTTCAGCGCCCATTTGCTTTGATGGATTCTCACCCGAGATTATTCGGAGCATGGTTATTAACGGCGCTAACCTGATTGTGTTGAGTGGGAATTTAGCTTGGTTTGGAAGATCCAATGCCGGTGACTATCTCGAAATGATAACGCGTTGGCGAAGTCTTGAGAACCGTGTGCCTGTAGTTTTTGCTACGAATAGCGGCTACAGCTTGTACTGGGATGCCACTGGGCAAGTGCTTACCAAAAGGATGAGACTCTTCGAGGAAGGACATTTGAGTGCTGTGATG
>DPLM01000355.1 GCA_003541985.1 Deltaproteobacteria bacterium
GGATTCCCGTTACTCATCAAGTCGCCAGAGCCCGCCGCATTCTGTAAGCGAAACTCCAGTGGATCTAATTTCAGGCTGCGAGCCAGTTCATCCATGTGGGACTCCATGGCAAAACTGGCTGTCTGAGCGGTCGGAGCTCGGTAAGGTCCCGCCATGGGTTTGTGGGTAACTACCTCACGGCAATCAAGTCTCAGATGTGGTGCGCGATAACCACTGGCCAGTAACTGGGCCAGCAACCCACTCCATGAAGCTGCTGCAAAGACTCCATTGTCTACGTCAATGCGAGCTTGAATTGCGCAGATGCTTCCATCATGTTTGACTCCCATTTTGAGCCAGACTTCAGCAGCTGGTGCTGGCATGGTGGTCATGAAATCTTCCGTGCGAGTCAACTCCAACTTGACTGGTGCCCTCATCTGCAACGCTACGGCTACAGCCAAGGGTTCCAGGATTCCATGCTTGCCACCAAAACCACCACCGATCACCATTGGCACAACCTTTATCTGCGTATGAGGTAAATCGAGCAATCGAGACACATCATTGTGAACTGACCTAGGGCCCTGGGTGCTTGTGTAAATCGTCATAATCCCCATCGGATCAGGACTAGCCAAACAGACTTGAGGCTCCATATAGCCCTGATGAACAATCCCCGTGCGATAGTCTCGCTCCAACACCACATCGGCTGCTGCAAATCCTTCTTCCACATCGCCCCGCGTGTACGAATCCATTGAATGAACGTTGGGGGGAAGAATATCTGAATCTGAGTCCCCTTTTTTTTCGGCACCATGGTCTGCGCTGACATCAGATTCGTCTCGAGGAATTCCATCTGGCCAGACTAGGGGGGCTCCAGGCTGGAGAGCTGTTGCAATATCAGGGACCACATCCATCTCTTCATAGTCTACATCGACAGCTGAAGCACCATCCCAGGCAGCCTGTGGTGTCTCTCCAACTACGACAACAACAGGGTGACCCTGGAACATCACCTCATCACGAGCGAGTAGGGCTCCTACCCGGGAAGCTGCTTTTTTTCTCCAGTGGGTCAGATCTTTGGCATCAAGGACAGCTCGAACGCCAGGTATATTAAGGGCAGCTTCCTTGTCGATCGAAACAATCCGAGCGTGAGCATGTGGACTGAGAACAGGTCGGAGGTGCAGCATGCCGGGAAGCTGCAGATCTGCCGTGTAACGGGCCTGCCCCTTGAGCTTTTCAGGAGCGTCAATTGTTCCACGAGGCTTGCCGATGTACTTGAACTGAGTAGGTGCGCTCTCACCAGAAATGGGTTTACTCATGATGTGAACCTGTTGAAATTAGTTAAGGAATGCAACTGTGTGATCAGTATGAACAGCGGTTGATTGGGATGCAAGCAGAGAATCACGCCTCAATTACTTTCAGGCATGACAAAGAAAAGTTTTCTCTCCCCCGGCTCTCCTCCCCAAATACAATCGGCTCTGATAAACCATTGATCATTGCACGAGACGACATTCTCATAGCCCCTCACCAGTAAAATTAAATCATTCCTAAGAGGATACAATGGCCACAAAGAAAAAACATGCTCCAAAGTTCAGCACATTCAACTTATTCTTGGCGAATTTTCGTAAAACTGTTCAAGAGAAAGTACGTCTGAATCCAAACACTGTAGGGCAACAATCTGTTAGCTGATCACTACACTTTCGCTCAAAGCAGCTGGACCAGGCTAATTTGCTGGCTCCAGACTGCCTCCCTTTAAATCCTCTCACTTCTGGAAAATCTGTTCAAAAGATGGTTTCTCCAATTCCATATTTTTGTGGTGCTTTTTCATAGAGTGTCTTGGTTTCAGAGAGCCATTGAGAGAGTCGCTGCTTGCGATTTTTGTTGCTGGGATGAGTAGACATAAATTCTGGACCGCCTCTGCCTCCTGTCGCCTGTGCCATTCGTTCCCAGACCGCAATGGCCTCCGCTGGGTCATAACCGGCCTTGGCCATGTAGATTTGTCCTACCCGATCGGCATCTGTCTCATCGTCACGGCTAAACTTACGCTCGAAGAAAGCCAATCCCATCGCACCGGCGGCTCCTCCAACCGTTGCAAGAGTCTTGCACTCCTGAGATTCACAGTAGAATTCAGCGGCTAGAACAGCAATTCCAGCCACTGCAGCTGTTGCTAGCTGATTTTCGATAGCTTGTGCGTAACCATTCATCCCATGGCGCCGGGTTGCGTGAGCAACTTCATGACCGATCACAGCTGCCAAAGCCCCCTCGGTCTTAAGGACTGGGAGGATTCCCGTATAGACTGCCATCTTGCCTCCTGGCATGCACCAAGCGTTGAGCTCAGGGCTCTCGATCAGTGTGATCTCCCAGTCAAAAGGCTCTCCAGAGGCTTCAGCAATCCGCATTCCCACACGTTTGACCATTTCTACCAAGCGATTGTCCTTGGAAAGCTCTGATCCTGCGATGACTTGCCGATAAGACTTGTTAGCTTCTAGGTTGATGCGTTTTTCATCTACTGTGTCCGGTGCTAAGGTCCGCACTACTTTTCCGGAACAACCAACTAATGTTAGGCCTGTAATCAATCCGATGATCAGTCGCTTTAATGTTTTCATTCTTCTTTAGATTGGGAGGGAAGGTTAGGGTGAATTAATGATTTCTCAAAATAGGAAAAATTTGTCGATATGACAAGATTTAGGCTACTGAATTTAAGATAGTAAACAATTCTTTTTGCTTGTAGAACTTCCCGCTGAAGCGGGAGATTTGCAGTATAAATTCAAGTCTATATTTAACAATGGATTCC
>DPLM01000163.1 GCA_003541985.1 Deltaproteobacteria bacterium
CCGTAAGAGCCAAGCAGTCGGTTCCCTTATTGGTGAAGCTACCTTACAAGCCAAGAGTTTAGCACATACGATTCGTGATGCTAACAAACTTCCGAGTTACAATCAATCTGATACGGGTACCAATTTCTTGAATCCTGGATTGAATCTCAAATCTAGGATGAAAGCCTTGGATAAAAATGGTGTTGAAACCCAAAGAAAAGCGGTTTTTACAGGGCTCTCATGTCCAGATATCTCTTTGATTCGAGGGCCACCAGGTACGGGAAAAACAACTGTCATCTGTGAAATTATCCAGCAATTGGCTGTAGAGCAGGGATTACGTGTCCTCATGGTTGCTCCTACACATATTGCAGTTGACAATGTGCTAGAAAGAATCGGCTTGGTCGACGGCCCGAATTTTCTCCCGGGAGTATATCCATTGCGACACGCTAGCAATAGTCGCGCTGTTTCCAACCACCTGCGTATGTTCACTTGGGACGAGTTGAGTTCTGGCCTTCGTTCAAGACTTGCAGAATCACTAGAATCGGGATTGAATCAAAACCTTGGATCTGATACAGTATCTTCGATTCAGCAGGATTGGTTGACCCAATTACGTCAGCCAGTAAAGGGTCGCGATGAAGACGGTGAAGAGCGGGTCGACATCATCGGTCATATGCTTAAGCACAATGTAAACCTAGTTTGTGCAACGACAATTGGAATTTCCACAGGAGGTTATTTCGAGGCCGATGGTATTCCTTTTGATATCGCTATCATAGATGAAGCTTCAAAGGCAACTCTGGGCGAATTCTTGGTCCCAGGAATCAGAGCCAAGCGTTGGCTTCTTGTGGGCGATGAAAAACAACTCAGCCCTCACGTAGACCAATCTAAAATTGACTTCATCTTAGCACGAATAATTTGGAAACATTTTGTTTGGAGCATGAACAAAAAGAATGGGGATGGAAAACCAACTGGGAAATCAGTTTGGGTCCATCAACTTACCAAGCCAGCCAAGGAACACATCAAAGGAGCCCACATCCGTGACGGAGTATCCGTTTCAAAGGATGGCAACGAACTAGTAGGTTTCTTTGCCATGCGCCCAGAAATTCAGAAGATGTTTGAAGAATGCGCAGTAAGTGTCCGTATTTCTCTTGAGCAATGGTTTGAGCATCGAATGTCGAACAACGAAAATTTGCGACGTGAACACCAATGGAGAATTTACAGTTCCGTCTTGAATTTGCGAGCAGATCTTGAAGATAAATGGTCTGATATCAGTTTTGATTCCCAAGTCAGAAAGTGGCAGGACGCTAAGAATAAGATTGATGATGATTTTATTCGAGCAGTGGCCAACTGGGAACGAAAATGCAACTCGACAAAACAGGCCCATGAGCGTGCAGTAATTGCCTACAAGGAACGCCAAACAGCAATCAAGAATATCCAAAAATTCTTGCCAAAGCCAAAGAAGATTTTCAGGCTAAAGAAAATATCAGAGAAAGGCAATTTACAAAGAAAATGGCAGAATATGAATCACTTGTAGATGAATGGGATTCTGCCGAAAAGAAAACACGTGGCCCTAAGCCAAAGAAACCAACGGCGTTCAAGGCAGGCAAATTCAAAACACCAAAGCAACCGGATGCATTGTCGAATCCTGGGCGGTATCAAAAACCCAAGAAACCGAATAAACAAGCATACCCCGAAGAACCGAAGAAGCGCCCTAAATCTTGGCGCCGCCCCCCCCTAAACAGACCGAAAGTTGCCCAGATTCGAGTGGAAGGAAAGTGGGTCAATTCGATGTGGGATAGAGACAAGAGGAGAGATGTTCCACTTCGAGCAGGTTGGGATCCAAGAAAACCCGCACCACATACATCAGGCGCGATTAAGCCGTGGTGCTATGATCAGAGATATTCAGATAGCCTTGACAGACTATGGAGAGATTTGGTAATGGTGGCTGATTTTGAATACAATAGTGGATTTGAACTGCTTGCTGAGCGACTCTCAAAGAATAAGCGAAATGATCGAATTGTTAGCCTCAATGTTCAACACAGAATGCACCCGAAGATCGCAGAATTCAACAGTCAAGTAGTCTATGGAAATGAATATCACAGTGGTTCCCAAATGGTAGAACGCGGCTTCCCGACACGACTTCTAGGAACTCCGCTGAAGAAGGATGACAGTCTCATCCTCCTTGACACCTCATTGTTCGGAAAGGAAGCGATGGAGCAATTGGATGAAGGAAAACCTGGTCGATATGTCAATGTCGCTGAGGCCAAGATAATTGTCGAAGCCATTGATGATATTGCGAAAGATCTCGCATCAATTCCTCATCCAGATGACCGATACTGGGAGATTGCCGTTATATCATTTTACAAGGCGCAGGCCGCTGCGATTCAGAAAGCACTTCGTGTCAGTGATGTCGTCGAGTCAAATGGCTGGCGTTTTGTGGATAAAAAGACGAAATCTGTTCGCATCGAGGTCAATGTTGTTGATCGATTCCAAGGAAGAGAAGCTGATGTTGTACTACTACCCATGACTCGCGCTAACAAACGTGGGAGCCTCGGTTTCATGACAGTCCTTAACCGGATTAATGTAGCCACATCCCGAGCTCGTCATCGTTTGATTCTCGTTGGCAATGCTCGGCAACTTGAGGAAATGGGTGCAAAATACGATGCAAAAAATTCTGACCAAGATTCAGAATCAAGTATGACTGAAAATACAGCCCCTCAGAATTTCGTATCTCAATTAATCAATCACGTTCAGAAGAATGGACGTTCTCTCCTAATATCTCCAAAAGATCTCAGAAATGATTGGAAAGATATCAATCTGGTTCGGAAACTAAGAAGTGGCCGTAAAAGGGGTGGTCGAAAATGAGTAGAGATCCACGCAAATCTCGACCAACACTTTCCGACCGTATAATCAAGGAAGGGGCTTGGGCAATTCATTCTGCCCCCGCGACCATCATCAAGATGGAATTC
>DPLM01000032.1 GCA_003541985.1 Deltaproteobacteria bacterium
TTTTGAACTTTAGGAATTTTGTTTATCAATGGGTTCAGCTTCCAAATCCTCAGAGGATAGATTGTGCAGTAGTTGATCATTTCACGTTCGCACCAATTTCTATTTGCTATTCCTCTGGCTCTGATTGTTGAATCAATCAGATTTTAGACAGCATAATGGAGCGAACTGCAAATCCTCCATGTAGAGAAAATGGAATTCGATTTTGAGAATTGAGAGGGATTGGCTGGTAAAGAATTTGAATGGGTTTTTGCTCAATTCGAAGATTTTGATGCGAGGAAATGCATCAATAGTATTGAAAAACGACCATGGAGGCCGAATGAAACTGACTCTTCTTGTTTTTGCTCTGTTTTTCGTCGGTTCACTTGCTGGATGCAGTGGCAAGCATGTCTGTAAAGATCGGATCACCAACAACACCGCAGTTTACTTCTTTGGAATGTGCTCCGGAGCCTGATTTTCACTGGAAATGAGGGTGGCTGGTCAGCACTCCGCTAGTCGCTGCCAGCCCTTATTCAACTGAGCGCTCCTATTGCCTGTTTCTATAAATTCATTCGATAATGAGCCAAAGCTTCGGTTGCACTGAAGTTCTGAGCCCGCTATACCTTCTCTTTCTGTCACAATTTTCAAAAAAATATTCATTACCTCCTGTCCCCAATCCTTCAGGAGAAAATCATACCCATTGCACTGGGAGATCCTATGCGTGTTGGCATTTTGTGTCTGATGCAGGAGTCCAATACCTTTCTGAACCAACCAACTGAGTTTCATCACTTTGAAGATGATCTGCTGCTGACAGGCGAGTCAATCCGTGAGCAGATGGGAAACACACACCATGAAGTAGCTGGATTTCTGGAAGGCTTGGAATTGGCTGGGGTAGAAGCAGTCCCTCTATTTGCTGCCAGAGCGATGCCGTACGGGACAATTCAAAAGGAGGCTTTCAATCGGTTGCTAAAAATAATGATTAAACAAGTTGAAGCCACGGGGCCTCTCGATGGCTTTCTCGTCGCACCTCATGGAGCAACTGTGAGTGAGCTTCACCCGGATGCCGACGGCTTTTGGCTGAATGAGCTCAGGCAAACAGTAGGAGGATCGGTTCCCATCATAGGCACCCTTGATCTACATGCCAACTTATCTCCCATGATGGTTTCTTCGACTAATGCCCTGATTGCCTATCGAACGAATCCACACTTGGATCAACGCGCTCGTGGAGTTGAGGCAGCTGAGTTAATATTGAAGACTCTAAAAGGGGAAGCGAAGCCCGTTCAGCACGCAGCGTTTCTGCCATTTGTGATGAATATTGAAAAACAATGTACAGAGTTATCACCATGCCAGGAACTGTATGCCCTTGTTGACCAACTGAGACAAACAAAAGGGCTGCTTTCCTTGAGTATTTTGCAAGGATATCCCTATGCAGATGTTAATGAAATGGGTACCTCTCTATTGGCAGTTGCCGATGAATCGGCTGAAGTCGCTAACCAAGTTTTAGGGGACTTGTCAGAATATCTCTGGAAACGTCGTACTGATTTTGAGAGTACTGGAGTGTCCCTTGAAGATGCTATGCAGCTAATCGAGAAAGATGGCGCATGTACCTGTCTACTCGATATGGGTGACAACATTGGTGGTGGGTCTTCCGCTGATGGTACCCTAATTGCCTCGGAACTGCTGAAGCACCAGATTCCTAAATCGTTTGTCTGTCTTTATGATCCAGAGGCTGTTGAAAAGGCAGTGGCAGTCGGTTCAGGTGGAAAATTGGCCTTGGCAATGGGTGGAAAGACCAATCAACTTCATGGGACACCCTTGTTAGCAAAAGTAGAAGTCATTGGTTTTTTCGAAGGAAAATTTGAAGAGAAACAAGCTCGACACGGAGGCTTCACTCACTTTGACCAAGGACTGAGCGTTGTTGTTCGTACCGAAGGATTGACGATTCTGCTTACCAGCAAGCGGATGGCACCTTATAGCCTGGAACAGCTACGTAGTTGTGGATTAGAACCAGCTGAATTCAGTGTCTTGATTGCCAAGGGAGTGAACTCACCGATTGCAGCGTATAAAGAAGTTTGTACACGATTTATTAGGGTAGATACTCAAGGAGTGACCGCTTCTAATCTGAATCACTTTGACTATCATCATCGACGGAAACCAATGTTTCCTTTTGAAAGAGATTTTGAGTGGCATTTTTCTTCAGACTAACTGAGTGAAATTGTCTCTCTACTCAAAATTTATTCAATTCCAAAATCTCCATTTTATCTAGATGATAGCCCATCAATCTCAATAAAGAAAAATCGGAGAAGAAACTCCCCAGTGTCCATTCTTGAGTCGAACTCTTCCGTAAGCCCATTGGTATTCACATTTTTCGAAACATTTTGAATCCAACTGAAACGCTACCTTTCTTGAATATTGGGAGGGTAGGCTTAAGCCACTTTGGTAGGCTGGAGAATCGATAGGACCCAAGTTCCCTGAAATACTTCCCTTGGTGAGAGCATGTATTGGTAAATTGATAGATTCTTGATTCATTTGGACTCTTAGCTTTGCTGTAGTTTTATACGTGATCCGTAAAGCCAGCCCTTGAGTTGAAGAAGTGGCGTTTGTTGTATTACCCCAAGTGCTACAATGAAAATGAACAGAGCCTTCACTGAGCTGGTTCCAACTCGCATGTTGAATTGGAACTTCAGTTGTTCGTCTGTTCAGGGGAGAAACTACTTCAAAACCTCTGAAGCAAGGAATGATTTCCAAAATCGTGGCTCCATCCAGTTCAAGACTTACGTTCCAGTTTGCTGCCTTATCTTTTTCGCCCTATCCTAGTTCAATCCAAACAATTGCTTCCTCCGTCCCCTCGAATTCCTCCGCCATTTTACGCTCTGAAAACAAAGGCATGTGCCAACAATGCCTTTGTTCTGGCGTAAGTAATTCAATGTAATCAATTGGGCTGGTAGACTGGACTTCAATATTTCCTGGTTCACCAAGATCACGACAAATCGATCCTTGCAGCTGATTTCAACAGCAAACTTGAGTTGCATTAGATCCCCCGTCATTGCCCAAGTACGCTTCGCATTTAAGGATTCCCAGACATCTTCACGTCGATCACTGCTGGCCCAAATGCCTGTTACACCATGGCCGTAGCTGCCAGGATGGGCGCTATGGTGATCTGTGTTGGCAATCACACCAAATTGATGGCCAAGCCCTAACTCGTAGCGCATGGATCCCTGGTGTTGCTGAGGTCCCATAGAATGTAAAAAAGGCCGGTCAGAGAGATCCTCTTCGGCAAAACCATGCGCTGAGGCAATCTCTACTAAAGGAGTCAGTGGATTTTCAAAACTATTCCAATTAACCCCCCTTGCCCCTTGGCGGTATCCGATGTGGTGTGGGAAGATTAAATAGCCCTCCTCAAGGTTCTCTTTGAAAATTCTTTGTCGAAGTTCTTGAGGCGAGTCTGCCAAAATCATTCTGGTAGATGGCTTCAATCCAACAATGGTGTAGTCACCATGCTCATTCGAATGAATCTCGTAGCCTGGAAATAAAACTATCTGATGCGCCGTTTCCCCTTTAGATATTCTCTCAAGATAGTTGTCCCAGTTGTTATGTACCTTGGCGAAACCACGTTGATGGAATTGCACGATATGATGGATTCTTGGGTCATGCTCATCCATGTCAGGCCATGAGGCATTACCGGTAATGGAGGCAAAATCCAAGCGCAGAGCTGCGTTTTTGATGGCATCGTCCAAGCTCCCGTAAGTGTAGGAAATATTACAGTGATTATGGATGTCACCATAGAGCGCTTGGTAATCAAAACCAGTTGTATTTTTCATCAGATAATTTTTTTAGCTGTTGCATGAGGTTAAATTTTATTCTGCAAGCCAACATAGCCATCCAACCAGTTACCAATAGCAACCCGCCCAATTCCCTGCCTAATTCGACAGCTGCGTTCTTCATGGTAATTACATTCCAGAATGAGCTCCAGTAGAATTGCTTCTCGCTCATCCAGAGATGCCGTTCCCACAAACAAGCTACTTAGCAAGACAATAATTCCCCAAATCAGCGGGATGGATGGTGGTAGCGGGCGGATCAGTGAGCAGAGGGTAATGATTGCGGTGACAGAGTAACAAAGTATCCAACGTAAGGGGTCAGGATCGTTCCATTGAACGATAGCACTCAAGATCAGGAGGCCTGTCATCAGGATAGCGGTTACTCTCCAGATAAGTGATCTTTCAACCAAGAATGTCTTTCCTGCTGCAATTCACTTCTTGAAAGAGTCTTGGCCTATCAACCTTTGACGGCTCCACCCGTTAGGGAACTGCCGATAGAACGGTAAAAGAGCAAGCCCACAACTAAGGGAGGTAAAAGGGACAAGATGATGACAGCTGAAGCCACTCCCCATTTGACTCCACCGCCGCTGGCCGAGAAAAAGAAGGAAGCTCCTACTGTAATTGGCGTGGCTGATTTGGTTGTCAACATCAGCCCGAAGAGAAATTCGTTCCAGGCATAAACAAATCCTAGCACGGAGGATGATGCGATAGCCGCTACAGAAAGTGGCAGAATGATCCGTAGAATGATCGAAAGAGTGGAAGCCCCATCAATACGAGCTGCATCATCTAATTCTTCTGGAATATTCCTCAGGGTTGAAGACAGCAGGGCCAACGTCAGCGGCAAGTTGATGATGCACATGATTAGCGCCAGCCCAAACAGGGTATCCAGCAAACCAACGACCTGAAACATCATGTACAGTGGAATGGCAAAAATGATTAGGGGTAGAGCTCTTAAGTTTAGCACAAAGGGTAGCAGCCAGTTTCGACCAAAGCCGGTTCTTACGATGACGTAGGCTGCGGGAAAGGCCAGCAAGAGCGCA
>DPLM01000187.1:0-448 GCA_003541985.1 Deltaproteobacteria bacterium
CAACTAGATCGTGGTGAAGAGAATTCAATGGTAGTTATGCTGAAGGAAAGCTGCAGGTCCAGAAGAGTTAGTCGCAAAGTGCTGCTATTCAAAGCTCATCATCGATCGTCCCGGCTACAAACAACTCTGCTTTCTTTTGTTTGAAAATGCCTGCAAAATCCCTTGGGACAATGAAACTGCCCCTCCATCAGTCACTAGAACGCCTTCAGATAGAATTTTCATGAGGGATTGGGACGGTTCAAGAGGAGAATTGTCCGAATTCAAGGGGGATCCGTCCAGAATTGACCAAGGTTGCTGCCCACCATTCATCGATAAAACAAATCGACAAAGTATTGATAATCCCTTGGGACAGACCTGTCAGAGTATCTTCCGGAGAGTTCCTTGGTATACTTTGGAAATGGATGAAGGCGTGATCCCTAAGAACAAAGGTGATTGGCCTGATTTGAAA
>DPLM01000187.1:780-6103 GCA_003541985.1 Deltaproteobacteria bacterium
CAATTGAACCCAGATAGAGAGGCCCGATTATCATCTAAACATCAATCATCTGGAGGCACTATGCCGATCACCATTGATGAGATTGTAGAGAAAGGTAAGCAGCGTAAACAACTACTGACACTGGCAGAAAAGTAGGAAATTGCTGATCAAGCTCGAAGAATTGGGCAGCAGGGTCAGTGGGAAGAACTGGTTCAGGAATTACATGAAGATCCCGAACTACAGGAATTGTTTGAGGACGATCAACTGATAGCGGGACAGTCAGAAGCAGCAGGCTTTGACATTATTCAATAGTTAATTCGGGCTCACATTATCTGAAAGTACCCACTGCGTGTCTGACTAGGGTTTGACTATCGTGTTCAAGGGAGTAGATGAACTTCCCTCCCTACCGCAGTCCATCTGCCCTAGTATATCTGTTCGGGAGACAGGCACGATACTCCTGTTGTGTTCTGAGATTCAAGTAATCGATCTTTAACCATATTCATCTAGTCCTGACTCTAAGTCGCTCATCAGATAGCTTCAGAGACTTGAGCTTTTTCTGCAGATGCTATTTTCACCATTCCCTTTCGAAATCTGCGGGGGTGCTGCCACCCGTGGCTAATTGCAACGGACTATTTACATTTCAGACATTACACGAGATTTACACCTCGCTAATATAAGCGCCTTTCACAGCGAACCGATAGGAGCGTAGTTTACGCAGAGCTTGAATTTGTACTTCTTCAAGAGAGCTCTGCAGATAACTGGTAGTGGCATCAAGGTGGGATTAGGCAACAAGTGGGGAAAGGGAAAAGATGCCAAGAACAAGAAGGGTGCACAGCAACGCTAACGCCAGCAGCAGTCCAATAAGGGTGAATCCTGCTCGCTCAGTAGGCGTTTGGATCAACAAAGCCCTTAAATATGGTGAGGAAGAGAATCTTGATGTCAAACCAGAGTGACCATCGTTCGATGTAATAGAGATCGAATTCAATGCGTTTTTCCAGAGAAGTATTGCCGCGCCAGCCATTGATCTGTGCCCAACCGGTAATGCCAGCCTTGACCTTGTGCCGCAGCATGTAATCTGGAATCTGTTTTTTAAACTGCTCAATGAAGACTGGCCTTTCTGGACGGGGACCAACCAAGCTCATCTCGCCTCGCAGTACATTGAAGAGCTGGGGTAGCTCATCAAGGCTGACTTTGCGGATAAACTGTCCGATGGGAGTGCAACGATCATCAGCCTTACTGGCCCAGACTGCACCGGTACGCTGCTCGGCGTCCAAGCGCATCGAACGGAATTTCAATGCATTGAAGATTCGGCCATCCAGTCCCATTCGTTCCTGACGGTAGAAGATGGGTCCTGGTGAACTCAGACGGACTAGCCCAGCGATCAGTAACATGATGGGACCAAAGATCAGCAGAGCAGCAGCAGCACCTACCATATCCAGTCCACGCTTGAGCAGTCGGTTCCAACCAAATAAAGGACTACGTACAATTGTTACGACAGGCATCCCCTCAAAATTTTCTGTCTCGGTGTGCAATGTTCGAAAGCTACCAAGATTGGGGACAATGTGCAGATCCACCCAGAGTTCGGCAAACTGTTCTTTTAATTGGGGTAGGTGTGCCTGCTCTGTAGGTGAGAGAGCGAGAAAGACTTGATCAATCTCCTGTCGATGAATACGTTGCACCAGTTCCTCTAGGTCAATGAACTGTGGCAGGCTAGTGGGTAGGTTCGTTTCAGATTGCAGACTCAGTACTCCTTTCAGGAGGATTCCGGTTCGCTGATAACCAACCAGTCGTTGTGCAAAGTTCAGTGCGGTCTCGCCGGAGCCAATCACAGCAATTTTCCTGAGGTGGTAGCCACGCCGATGCAGCCACTTCATGCTCTTGCGGGCTAGATAACGAGAGAGTACCAGCAGTAGGAGTAGGAATATCAGGAAATAGAGTGTATGTACTCGAGAGTAGGAGAATTCCCGGTAGTAGAAGGCAACTCCCACCAAAGCGAGGAACAAGTATAACCCTCCACGAAGCAGGTAGAGGAAATCCTGGCGGGGACGAATGAAGGATTGGGGACGATAGACGTTAGCCAGGGAAAAGGTGAGTGCTGTCAATAGGGCCGCAGCAAAAGCGGCCTTAAGGTATTCGACATGATCCGGAATGTAGTCAGCACCGGGCCAGTTCAGCCAGAAAAAACGAGCTCGGTAGGCAAACTCCCAAGCCAGAAAAGCCAGCATGACATCCAGTCCTCGCAGGGCACCAAGTAAGACCTGATTGTGAGTTTTTAGCACAGACGTAACTTGAAATAACAGGAATGAGTAAATGAAGACGGCCGACTTCCATCCGGCACGAGTTCAGACATTGGTCTTTGATCTTGATAGTCTGACAGGTGAATTTAGTCAGGAACAGTGGAAAAATTTTCGTGAGTTCCTACGGGTGCTGCAAGAACGTGATTTTCACTTAGTACTACTGGGAGAAGAACTCTCTCCCAACGACTGGCAGCAATTCTCAGGGATATCAATCGTTTCTGGATCCCCTGAAAGCAGTGGTCGTCACAATCCCCAATTAGGCCAAGCCGATCATTTCTGGGTTACAGATCGCTCCAATCTTCACGCTTGGTTACAGGATCAGTATTCCCATTTTGCCAGTCGTCAACCAGTCCTTGTTCCCAATGGGTTCTATTGTCCTCGCATTGAAGACTTGCTGCAAATTTTTCATCCCAGCCGCAACACAACCCTAGAGATAGCGGAACAACTACTGAAAAGCAAACAGGAGGCCCCCAGCAAGCCACTATTGGTTGGCATTGGTGGCCCAGATGATTGTGGACATGCATATTTTGTGGGAGAATTACTTGAAGCTCTGGAAGAACAGGGTGTACTGGTTGGGGGTTTTGATTTGCTAGAACTACTGAGTCCTGAGCACAAGAATTCAACCGTAGCCGATTATTGGCGAACTCCCCGGGACCGAGACTGGATTCTTGATAAACTGCTGCGTCCCTACGCCGCTGGGAATACTGTGACTGTGATTGATGAGCCCGATTTCCTGCAAGGCTGTGAGACCTCATCATACCCACTGTTTTGGGCCCCAGAGATGGTTGTATTACTCTGGGGAACAACAATTTTTGTACCTGAAATACATAAACTCCTGAACATAAAAATCGTACTGGATCTTACTCCTAAGGCCGCGGCAGCACGATTATTCGAACTGGACGAGCGCAGTGATTTCAATCCAGATTTCATAGAGACTTATCTCAAGGGGGAAGGAAGACTCTATGGTGAATACCTAGAAGCCAATCAAATTCGGCAGCAAGCAGACTTTATCGTGCAGTTCGATAATTTCCATGCGTTCAAATTGGAGGGTGACTCCAAGTAGTTGTAATACAGGAATTGAAACCCCATTTTACAACAATGAAGGATGGCAAGCAGACTGGGTATGAATCTGTTGGGTTTCAACAGGCGCAGAAGTACAAAACGACGGTTCTAACGGTGTTTTGCTCAAGATTGCGCCTAAAGGCTCAAGCAGAGTATGGAGAGTTGGTCCCACAAATGTCGAAGCTGGCAAGGTCGATACCGGGTTACAAATCTCACAGGGTTTTCGTTGTTAAAGATGAAGAGCGGCTAACACACTGGTCGAATTTGAAGAAGATGTTACCCAATTCGATTGGGCTAGTCACCAAGAGCACCGTGCTGCCCAAAAGCCTGGACGGTCAGCTTTTTACAGTGAATACTTGTTGTAAATGTGCGAAGTGAAGCGAAAATCTCAATTTTTTTGCAAGCGAAGAGGAGCGCTGGCAAAGTTAAATTTCAGGCTGTTACAGCAGTTAGTTGGGAAGTACGGCCTGACGAGCCAGCCCGACAGGCCGCATGGAGATGAGAGCAATCAACAAAAAGTTGACCGATCCGTCAGTAAGATTAGCTTTCGAAGCGGTCGAGGTTCATCACCTTATTCCAGGCAGCTACAAAATCTTTGACGAACTTCTCCTTGGAGTCGCTCTGAGCATAGACTTCAGCAATTGCTCGAAGTTGTGAGTGAGAACCAAAGATCAGATCCACACGGGTACCGGTCCACTTCAGGTCACCGCTTGCGCGATCACGACCTTCAAAAATTTCCTCCTCCTCAGAATTTGCCTTCCATTCTATACTCATGTCTAGCAGATTGACGAAGAAGTCTGTGGACAGTACGCCAGGTCGATCAGTGAAGACACCGTGCTTCGACTGATTTTGGTTAGTATCTAGAACGCGCATGCCGCCGACTAGTGCTGTCATTTCTGGAGCAGTCAGGGTCATGAGTTGGGCCTTGTCCACCAGGAATTCTTCCGTGGAAACAGTGAAGGCGGCCTTCTGATAGTTACGGAAGCCGTCTGCTTGGGGCTCCAGTACTGCAAAAGAGTCAGCATCGGTTTGCTCTGCTGTCGCGTCAGTACGACCAGGAGTGAAGGGCACTTCGATGTTGTGCCCACCAGCTCTGGCAGCTTGCTCGACCGCAGCGCAACCACCAAGCACAATCAGGTCAGCCATGGAGACCTTCTTGCCACTACCAGCAGAAGTATTGAAGGTTTCTTGAACACCGCCCAATGCCTGCAGCACTTTGGCTAGTTGTTCTGGTTGGTTCGCATCCCAATCCTTCTGAGGAGCTAGACGGATGCGAGCACCATTGGCACCACCGCGCTTGTCTGAATTGCGGAAGGTGGTCGCAGAACACCAAGCAGTTCCAACAAGTTCTGACGTAGATAGACCGGTTGCCAGGATGCTGGCCTTGAGTTGCGAGATGTCACTAGCATCAACTAAAGCGTGGTCAACAGCTGGAACAGGGTCTTGCCAGATCAGATTTTCTTCAGGAACTTCTGATCCCAGGTAGCGCACTTTGGGACCCATATCACGGTGAGTCAGCTTAAACCAAGCACGGGCGAAGGCATCAGCAAACTCGTCTGGATTGTCACGGAAGCGCAGTGAGATTTTCTCATAGATTGGATCCATGCGCATGGCCATGTCCGCTGTGGTCATCATGGGTCGATGCTTTTTGGAAGGATCATGGGCGTCTGGAACCATATCTTTCTCAGTGACACCCTTGGCCAGCCACTGCCAGGCTCCCGCCGGGCTCTTGGTCAGTTCCCACTCATACTTGAAGAGAGTGGTGAAGTAGCCGTTGTCCCACTGAGTTGGATTTGGGGTCCAAGCACCTTCGATACCACTGGTAATTGTGTCACCCGCCTTACCGCTGCCGTGCTTGCTGGTCCAACCAAGGCCCTGCTCAGCGATTGGGGCACCTTCTGGCTCAGGGCCGACCAGTGAAGCGTCACCGGCACCATGACATTTGCCGAATGTGTGACCGCCGGCAACTAGAGCAACGGTTTCTA
>DPLM01000084.1 GCA_003541985.1 Deltaproteobacteria bacterium
CTCCGGAGATTCGTGAAGAAGTGATCGGCCGTTGCCGCGTGGATCAGATCTTCAATGCCAATCGTATCGGTAATATTTTTGGGTGTTTGGTCACAGAAGGTAAGGTTGTGCGAAACTGCAAGGCCCGTGTCCTGCGCGATGAATCAGAAATTCATATTGGGCATGTTGTTTCCTTGAAACGCTTCAAGGATGACGTTCGTGAAGTCACTCAGAATTACGAATGTGGAATCGTTCTGGACTTTCAGGATGTCCAGCAAGGTGATATTATTGAGGCCTTCATTGAGGTCGAAGAAGCAGCAACTCTCTAAATGCGTGATAACAAATCAGCAGAGCCAAACAATTTGCTACTGCAACGAAAGCTTGCAGAAATCCTGTTACGGGAGAGCAAAGACCCACGTTTTCGGCTGGTGACTGTAAGCAGGGTTGAAGCAGCCCGAGACAATTCCTTTGCCACGATATACGTAAGCTTTTTCCCGAGTGAACAAGTGGAAGAAGTTGTCACCTCGCTCAACCACGCTGCCGGATTCTTCAGCCGTTGTTTGGGCAAGGTACTGCAAACCCGACTGACTCCCAAGTTACGCTTTCTCTACGATGCTGGATTTGACTATAGCATGGAGATCGATCAGGCACTGCAAAAGGTAAAGAAGACAGACAGTGCTGAAGATTCTGAACATTGATAAGCCCCATGGCTGGACTTCTTTTGATGTAATTCGCTGGGCCCGTCGTCGGTTTCAGGAGAAAAAAGCTGGGCACTTGGGCACTCTGGATCCATTGGCAACCGGAGTACTCCCAGTCTTCCTAGGTAAGGCGACTAAATTGATTTCCCTGTTTAATGAACAGGACAAGGTGTATCGTGCGACAGTTCGCTTTGGCATTCGCACTGATACTTTTGACGCAGAAGGCCAGATACTGGCTGAACGGGATCCAAGTTCCGTGAACGAAACGATGGTAAACAAGTGGCTGCAGAGGCACTTAGGGTGGCAAGATCAGCTGACCCCAGTCCACTCAGCGGTCAAGCTTCAGGGTACACCAGCCTATCGACTGGCCCGTCGTGGAGAAGCACTAAAGTTACCGATGCGGCGAGTCTTTCTGAAGCAATTGAAGCTAGAGTACTTTGCGTTACCAGAAGCAGAACTCACCGTACACTGTTCGAAGGGCACTTACATTCGCTCACTAGCTGAGCAATTGGGCCAGGATCTACGTGTTGGAGCTCATTTATCTGCCTTGCGCCGTCTGCGCTGTGGCACCCGATTCATAATCGAGGAAGCCAAAACTCCTGAGCAACTGGCCCAGGAAGTCAACCCATGGATGGATTCTTCCAGAGTGTTGAGTGACTTCCCCGCGCTGCGTCTGCATCTGGGAGAGCGGGAACGTATTCGACAAGGACAAACTGTCCCGCTGAGTCCAATCTCAGGATCAGCCGTTCCCAGTGGCCATACGACTGAAGCCTGGTATCAGGCTGGTGATGAACAAGAACTCTGGGCACTTGGTTCTCTGCATCTGGGAGAGCAAGGCCCCTGTTTTCAACCGAATAAAGTATTGATCTGAGGAGTATCTCTGCATGTTGACCAAGGAACAGAAAAATGAACTGATTCGCACCTATGGAAAGAATGAGCACGACAGTGGCTCAACAGAAGTCCAGATTGCCCTGCTAACAGCCCGAATCATCTACCTGACTGAGCATTTTAAACAACAGCCAAAAGACTTCCACTCTCGTCGCGGGCTGTTGCGCCTAGTCGGTCGACGGCGTAACTTTCTTAATTACCTTAAGGCGGAAAACGTGGATCGCTATCAGGAGATCATTCAAAAGCTGGGCATCCGCAGATAAACAGCTACCTGCTAGAACGGGCCCACAAGGGTTCGTTCTTCCGCCAATCCCCTCTCAGGAAACAACCTGCAATTCTTGATTCCATTCGCTGCCTGCTTAACAGCCATTATTCTGACGCAACACCCTATCCAACTTTTGTCTGGTCGTTTGTCTCAAGGCTACCTTTCTATGATGCGTGCGATTGGTCTCTCTTTCGATTCCTAACATATTGAAAAATCAGGAGAATCTATGGAAACTGTATCTACGACCTTCGGTAAGGCCACTCTTACACTCGAAACAGGAAAACTCGCTAAACAAGCCAGTGGCTCCATCTTGGTCCGCTATGGTGACACTGTTGTACTAGTTGCCGCCACTGCTGACAAAGGTAGCGGTGTTGGTGCTGACTTCTTCCCCCTGTCGGTTCACTACGTTGAAAAAGCTTACGCTGCTGGGCGTATTCCCGGTGGTTTTTTCAAGCGTGAAGGCCGCCTCTCCGAATCAGAGACCCTAACCTCTCGGCTCATTGATCGTCCCCTACGTCCATCCTTCGATGAAAACTATCTGGCAGAAACCCTGATTATGGCCACTGTACTCAGCTCCGATCAGGACAATGCTCCCGATATCGCAGCCATGATTGGTGCTTCGGCAGCGCTCTGCGTTTCGGACATTCCCTTCTATCAACCGATCGGAGGCATCCGAGTCGGACGCATCAATGGTGAATTTGTTGTCAACCCAACGCCCGCTGAACTAGAAGAAAGTGAGTTGAACATCATTATGGCAGCTTCGAAAGATGCCATTCTAATGGTGGAAGGAGAAGCAAAAGAAGTGAGTGAAGAGGTAATGCTTGACGCCCTCTGGTTTGGTCAAGAGCAGATCCAGCCGATCATTCAGATTCAGGAAGAGCTGATGCAGCGCTGCGGCAAACCCAAACGAGAAGTTACTGTACCAGAAATTGATGAGGAGTTGCGCACCAAGGTAACTGCGGCCAGCCAGCCCAAATTAGCAGAGGCTCTGCAGATTACAGAGAAGCAGGAACGTTATCAGCGACTGGATGCCGTTGTCGATGAAGTGCTTGCTGAGATCTTTCCCGAAGGCAGTGAGCCCATCAATGATGCCATTGGACAGGCCAAGAGTGTGATTGGTTCGGTCAAAAAAAAGGTCATGCGGGAGCGGATTCTGAAGGATCAGATTCGCATTGATGGACGAGGCCCAAAAGATATCCGCCAGATTGATTGTGAGGCGCGGATTCTACCAAGAGCCCATGGCTCTGCGCTCTTCACACGCGGAGAAACCCAAGCATTGGGTGTAGTAACTCTAGGAACGAAAGAAGATGAGCAACTCATCGATTCGCTGCATGGAGTGAGCTACAAAAACTTCATGTTACACTACAATTTCCCAAGTTTCTGTGTCGGTGAAGCCCGAACACCCAGAGGTCCGGGACGTCGCGAAATCGGCCACGGACACCTTGCTGAGCGTGGTCTCAGCCATCTACTTCCAAGCAGAGAAGAGTTCCCCTACACTATCCGTCTAGTCTCTGAAGTACTTGAGTCCAATGGCTCTTCCTCAATGGCAACAGTTTGTTCAGGCTCTCTTGCAATGATGGATGCAGGTATTCCTCTCAAGGCGGCGGCGGCTGGTATCGCCATGGGGCTGATCTATGACGACGGACAAACCAGCGTTCTCTCAGATATTCTAGGTGATGAAGACCACCTAGGTGACATGGACTTCAAGGTTGTTGGCACTACCACAGGCATCACCGCATTGCAGATGGACATTAAGATCAAGGGACTCACACGTGAGATTGTCAAGGCATCACTGGAGCAAGCTTGTGAAGGTCGACTACACATTCTCAAGATCATGGGAGACACCTTGGAGCAGTCTCGTGCCGGACTTTCCAGCTATGCGCCTCGCTTCATCACTCACAAAATTCCACCCGACAAGATCTCCATCGTCATTGGTCCTGGTGGCAAGATGATTAAGAGCATTGTCGAACGAACTGGGGTAAAGATCAACATTTCTGACGACGGTTTGGTCTCCATTGCATCTGGAGATCACAAGGCGGTGGATGCTGCCTTGGAAATTGTTCGAGATCTGACGCGTACCGTGGAAATCGGCACTATTTATGACGGAATTGTCAGGCGAGTCGTTGACTTCGGAGCTTTTGTAGAAGTTTTCCCTGGAACCGAGGGTTTGGTACATATCTCCAACTTGGCGGAAGGCCGTGTCCGTGTGGTCACAGACGTCGTTCGTGAAGGCGATACTGTCAAAGTAAAAGCCATGGGTCTTGACAAACGGGGTAAGCTACAGCTAAGCATCAAGGACGTATAGGCGATTCGCACAAAAGCTGCATTCGCCTACTCTTTCCTAGCGGCCATATCGGGCCGCTGCCACCTACCGATTTCAGCCAGGAGACAAGATGAAGACATGGATCAGTGCGTGCCTTGGACTGTTGCTGGCAAGCACAGTTTGGGGCGTTTCGATAGACGACCGTTGTCTGCAAGATGGGAACTCAGCCTGTGTCGATTGGAACCAGGGACTTGTCATTGCCGATGGCCTAGGCGTACCTGCGAAAAAAGCAGGAACCTCTGCTCAACAAAACGCTAGCGCCCAACGAGCAGCACGGATGGATGCAGCTCGTAACATTCTGGAGATGATCAAAGGGATCAACGTCAGTTCTAGTACCACGCTACAAGACGCGATGTTGACTGATGATCAAATCCGCTCCAACGTTCAGGGTATGATCTACGGATTGCGCCCTGTCGGTGTACCACGCTACTTCTCTGACGGCAGTGTTCGTGTCCGCATGGAAGCCCGACTCCAACAGATGGTTCCGCAACAAGCTCTCTTCCGGATCCCAGTGGAAATTGCCCCACCAGTAGAACACTCTTCCAATTTCAGATCCAATACCCCAATCGACATGGGGCGAGTTTATACTGGCTTGATCATCGATGCGCGAGGAACAGAAGCTCAACCAGCAATGTCGCCACGGGTTTTTGATGAATCTGGGAGTGAACTCTATGGCTCAGCCTATGTGGAACAGGAATTCGTTCTCAAGCACGGAATGGCTGGTTACGTCAAGGATCTGGAACAGGCTGAAACCAACGACCGAGTGGCAGGTAATCCACTGACAGTTAGAGCTGTCGGGGTAGCTGGCAAAAACAAAACAGACATTATCCTCGCTGATCAGGACGCAGCTCGCATTCGCCAGCTGGCGGCCAATCTCAACTTCCTGAGAGAAGCCCGCGTCGTCGTGTTGGTTGACTGAACCTATTTCTGGGCGGGATTCCTTCTCGCCCAAATCTCTCCCTTCTTTGTCCTGTTCGCGGATTTCTTCCTCTCCCTTTTTATTTACTGTTTGCCATGACCTCTTCTTTTCTCAACCAGAAAGTCCGTATTCTCCCTGAATCACTGATCAACAAGATTGCAGCAGGGGAAGTGGTTGAGCGGCCAGCTTCTGTAGTCAAGGAGTTGGTAGAAAATGCATTGGATGCTGGAGCTACCCAGATTCAGGTGACCGTCAAGAATGGAGGAAAAGACCTGATTCAGGTGCTTGACAACGGCTGTGGAATGAGTGAGACCGATGCTCGCTTCGCTGTGGAACGTCACGCCACCAGTAAGATTTATTCAGACGAAGACTTGTTCCGCATTGGCACGCTTGGCTTTCGTGGTGAAGCTTTA
>DPLM01000213.1:0-3441 GCA_003541985.1 Deltaproteobacteria bacterium
TTAACTCGATGGTAAATTTCATCTTCCCGGGCAAGGTCCAAGATTTTTTCATCAACTGTTTCAATTGCGGTGGGATCAGATGTGACAAGAATTTCTACGGCTTGCAATGCATCGTCAAAACTCTCGTACTTGACAACAATTAACTCTTGAAAGGCAGGTAGGGGTGTCAATTTTAGCTTTGCTTCATGGACCAAGACCAAAGTCCCCTCAGATCCAGCAAGCAAATAATTTAGATTAAAAACTTACTGTTGATCATTGCCGTAGGCACCCGCTACGTTGTAGCCCGTCATGAACCGGCTCATTTTAGGGAAAATCTCTTTGATCAGTTCTGCTAGGCGACAAACAATTTCGTCTACAACGCGATAAACTTCCCCAGTTCTGCCAGAGGCTTCCTTCCAGGCAGTTAACTCTTTTGGATTGAGAGGAACCGAATGTAACTCCTCTCCATTAGAGAGAAGACAGGATAGTTCAAGCAAGTGATCGCTTGTTCGTCCTTAGACTCGTGAGCCTTTGCCACAGGCGTCTGTATTGATCATGCCGCCCAGGGTCGCTCGACTACTGGGTGAAAGATTTGGCGCAAAGAAAACTCCATGGGGTCGAATAAAATCGTTTAACTGATCTAGCACAACACCAGGGCCCACTTTGATCTATCCCTGTTTCAGGTTCAGTTCCTTGATATCGTTCATGTGGCGTGAACAATCGATAATGATTCCATCAGTCAGCTGTCCATTTGTTCCTGTTCCACCCCTTTAGGAGCAAAGCGGATATCCCGAAATTTCTCATGGGCGGCTAGCTTTAGCAGAATTTTCAGATCTGACTTGTTGATCGGAAACACTGCTGCTTGGGGTAGAATCTGGTAGATACTATTGTTAGTGGACTGAACCAAACGAGTGCCATAATCAGAGCGAATTTCTCCTTGAAACCCTTGTTGGCCAAGAGTTTCCAGGAAAGCTAGATAGCGATCTTTTGCTGGTTCTACCTGAGAAAGGCAAGGAATCATATTGATGATGGAAAATCTGAGAAAGTGAGTTCAGTTGTCGATGGAAACCAACTCTACATCGAAGATCAAAGTGGAGTGAGGGGGAATTAAATCACCGGCTCCATTGGCTCCATATCCTAGATTAGATGGGATCACTAACTGCCATTTAGAACCGACGCTCATCATCTGCAAAGCCTCAGTCCAACCTGGAATTACGCGGTTTACAGGTATGTTGAGTGGCTCACCACGGGCGTAGGAACTATCAAACACTTGACCGTTTACCAGTCGGCCAATGTAATTGACCACTACCCTGTCTTGTAGTTTGGGTTTGGCTCCAGTGCCTTTTTTAACAATCTGGTATTGTAGGCCACTAGCAGAGACAGTGGTCTCAGATTTGGCGGCGTTCTCTTTCAGATACGCCTGACCTTCATCAATAACGGCTTGAGCAGCAGCAGCTCGAGCCTGCTTTTCTTTTTCGTTGGGAAACATATCACTAAAAATATAGTTAAAAACCAAAAACCCGCCCAAGGCCATCATCAGGAGTGCAGTCACTAAGCTATGCTTTTTCTTGGGAGGTTCCGTAATTTCTGTTGTTTCAGTCATGGTTTGGTTAAGGTGGATCGGAAATTACAGGTCACCTAAGAGAGCAGTGGCTGCACGACGACCTGATCGCATAGCACCCTGTAGGGATGAATGTTCACGGTGATCTCCACAAATGAATAACCGTTCATTGACTTTGACGGTTTTTTCAGGGAATTGCAACGCAGGGGGTCTTTGTTGAGGAAGGGCTTGAGGCAGATTGTAGCAGCGGATCAGTCGCCAGTTTTCAGTTGTTTTTCCAAACCAATCCAACAACTGATCACGGACTGCCTTCTCCAATTCTTGCTGATTTTCATAGCGCTGCAGGACAGAAACAGATACTAAGTCCTTGCCGTCAGGCGCATAACTTCTGCTCACACGACTGTTCACCACCAAATGATTAATTGGGCCGACTCCGTCACCATTTAGCATTAGAATAGGATGCTCAGTGTGAGGAACTTCATTAGCCTCAAAATATAGGCAGTATGTCGATTGAAATTCTGGAGGGCTTGTGCGTCCCATCAGTCGATATGCTTCAGCAGCAGATGAAGCAATCACTACAGCAGAACCCTCGACTAACTCCCCACTGCCAAGAGTTATGCTTTGGTCTTCGATTTTTTGAACAGAACTCTCGAGTTCAATCGTACCTTTAGGTAAGTCTCGAGCCAATTGATCTGGGATGGCTTGCATGCCCTGAGCAGGAAGAGTTACCCGCCCGGATGCAAAGGTTTTATAGGTGAATTCAAGCATCCGACTTGATGTTTCCAGCCTGGGATCCAGAAATACGCCGGCAAAAAAAGGCCTCAAGAAGGCATCTATGAATTTTTTTGAGAAACCAGCTTTTTCAAGGTGTTCACGAGTTTGAATTTCTGGCCTTGAAAAGATCTCGTGCAAGCTCATCGATGAAAGTTGGCTGCGCCAACGCATCAACTTTAAACCATCACCAATTGAACTGAGCTTGGATCGGAGGGTCCACGGAAGATGATGAGGCTTTCGAAAAGGATCAGCCATCAGATGAAAATCACTGCACCATCTCACTAAGGCTCCTGGGTAGAAAGCCTTCAGTTGGAGCCCTCGGTACCGTAACATTCTGCGAGCTTCAGAATATTCAGTCAGGAAGACCTGGAAGCCACGATCCAACAAAAAACCGTCCACCTTATCGGTTCGGACGCGTCCTCCAATTCCATCAGATGCCTCAAATATTCGAACTTTCCGGCCAGCTTGGTGCAAGTGGATCGCACAGCAAAGGCCCGCAATTCCAGCACCAACAATCAGGATGGGTTGTTCTTCCATGGATGGAAACTTTGAAAAAAGTAAGTTTGGAACAATAGATAAAGTTAACGAAAATCAGCACTCTTGCAAGCGGTTTCCCTGAGGAAGCATCCTGCCAACAAGTTTCGATTATTCTGAATCACCAGAATGCCATTTAGGACATAACTTGCGAAAATTACACTGAGTACACTGCGCCATGTCCTCCGTAAAGCCGAAATCACTCTCGTCAGCTTGATTTTGTTCTGGTCTACTCAGTAGGGTTAACATTTGCTGAATTGAATTTGTGACATATTTCTGAACTCTTTCGAGGTTTAGGGATTTGCCTTCGTGTTCCCTAGTCTTTCCAGTTGTCAGAAAAACTTCTTTTAAAAGAATGTGGTTAGGTTGGATTCCCCATTTCTCTAATGCGTACATCGCATAAATACCCATCTGCAGCGAATGGTCTGCTTTTTCCGATTTGCCAGTTTTCCAATCCAGTAGAACAATTTGACTATCACTGCGATAGCAGGCATCAAGAGAAACCCAAATTTTGCATCCATCTATTTGAAATGAGTTCAACTCCTCAAGTTCTAACCATTCGGAAGGGTCTAGATTTTTTAATTGATTGAGTA
>DPLM01000213.1:3830-11719 GCA_003541985.1 Deltaproteobacteria bacterium
ACGCCATTCCTCATTATTGACGGGCAATTGGTATTCATGTTCAACCAATCCCATAAATCGCTTGGGCCGAACCCGATAATTTGCATCTCTTGAGTCTCTATAATCCTGACGTAACCGATTTTGGAGATTTTCAGCTACGCTCTGGTAGCTTGGGAGCGATTTTGATTTCTTTAGCTGATGCAGAAGTTCCTCAAGAACTTTGTGAACCTTGACACCTATCCAGGCAAATCGATTATGAAGCTGTTTAAGTACATATATTTGTCTGGTTCTGGAATCAGATTGCCAATCCCAACCCCCCCAAGAACCATAATAATGAAACCAGTAACGCCTAGGGCAACTTTGAAACGTCTCATTTCGACTCTTTGACCAACTGAATTCATTACGCAATATTCCCATGGCTTTAGCATTTTTCGGAAGGGAGGATTTTAGATGTGAGATGTTCTTTGCACAGCTGAGGATGACTCAACTGTTACTAATCTCAAAACAGTCTGACGAAGCCTTGGCTGAGTCGCAAGGGTTGAACACCATCAAGTAAGCGCATCATGATGGAATTATATCTTGTTAAAAGTAGTAAGACCGAGGAGTGGGATAATGGGGTGCGGAAAGTGAGCTTTGCGTGTGATGACCCTGATATTCACGCATTTGTGTGGGTAGATCTACGAGAGCGCTTAAGCGGAATTCAAATCATTTTTCGTGAGAGAGTGCTCGAATGGGATAAATCATCTGGAGTCAGTCAGGGAGATACAAATCGTGATGCTATTATGGAGACCTATGGTTATCAGAAGGGTGCTAGATCAATTCACAATCAAGTGCATAGCATTGGTCAATCAGACTTGGCTCTTTTGCAAACTTTACTGTTCCCGGGGGAATGGGATTTTTTAATAAAGAGTTGCTTCAATGTTTTGGAAAAGGGGAATTAGTCTTTACATACTCCTGCTTGCCACGGTTAACGTCTTGAAGGCAGATTTCTTTAAATGGGATGTGGTAGTCTTTGCGGAAGGTTACGGACTATCCCACGAAGTTTTTTCTGTTCGGGAAGCGGGAACTATCTGGAAACAGGGTGACTGGATTTGTGAAATAAGTGATTTCTGGACTACGATCACAAGTGAATTCCTTCTGGAAGGAAAGACCTTGAAGTGTAAACAGGGCGAGACGGAGCATTTGGTAACTGTCACTTGTGATTTGAATAACAGGGGTCGCCAACACAATTCCTTCAAAGAACAATTCTCCCCAACGAACGCTGGATTCCATTTGGAACCTGAAGATAGAATTAATTCTGCTTATCTCCGCCTACGCTGCTACTATTAATTTTTATTCTAGTTTTCGAGTGATCGCACAGATTTTGTCCTTCCTTTCGCTTCAATTATTCAAGAGTTCAAAGGTCCGTGAACTATGGGCAAAAAACCATAGGGAGTTTGAGTTCAATACTGGACCTTGGACGCCCCTTCAGAAGCCCACTAAAGAATCCCAGCTGTGTTTGATCACTTCGGGAGGGCTTCATCTCAATACAGACCCCCCTTTTGATACGAGTGACTGTAACGGGGACCCCACCCTCCGTACAATTCCTTTAAACTCTGATCAAAATAAATGGAAGATCACTCATAATTACTATGATCACTCGGATGCAGAAAGAGATTGGAACCTTATTTTTCCCTTGGAGCGACTTTGTGAATTAAGAAATTTTGGAAAAATTGGTGCTCTTGCCAACAACCATTACTCGTTAATGGGACACATCACTGGTCCTCACCTACCAACATTACTTCATCAAACTGCAAGAGAACTGGCGGATCGCTTACGGGATGAACACACAGATTTGGCGCTTCTCGTGCCAGCTTGAGGACTATGTAATCAGACGGTTGGTCTGGTACAAAGAAATTTAGAAGCAGCAGGAATCTCAACCGTGAGCATCACGATCATGCGAAGTATCTCGGAACGACTATTCCTTCCGAGATCCTATCACCTTCGCTATCCCTTTGGTCACGCTCTTGGTGAAGTTGAAAATCGAAACCAGCAATTGCAGATTCTTGTGGATTGCCTGAATCTTTTAGAAAACGCTGAAAAACCTGGGACCATCATTGATGCCCCTTACCTCTGGAAACGCCACCAATTTGAGGAACTTTTTCCTTCATGAATTCTTCTCCACAAAAAGCAGTTCGACAGTTGGCCCGTGAAAGCCGTTGCACCAATTGGTATGGCCTTCGCGGTACCTCAAAAACCATGTTGCTATCTGAAGTGATCCGAAAACTTTCCTCAATGATGGTCCTAATTGCTGAATCTTATGAGAAAGCCGAACAACTTCAGGAGGATCTAAAATGGTTTCTGGGTCAGGAAGGTGTTCACCTGTTTCCTCAGTGGGATACTCTGCCTTACGACAACTTTTCACCACATAGGGAACTTGTTGGGAGGAGGCTGTCGACTCTTGAGGCACTCTTATCTGGCAAAGTTCGTTGCTTGATCACAACCCCTCAGGCCCTCATGCAGAAACTGATGCCCAAAGAAGAGTTCATTGAAGCAAGGCGGCTGCTGGAAGTAGGTGACATTGTTTCAATGGAGAGTCTGCTGCGAATTCTGCCTGAGATGGGATATGTTCAGGTAGATCGGGTAGAGGAAAAAGGGGAATTTAGTACACACGGAGAAATGATCGATCTCTTCTTGGCTGAATTTGAAAAGCCTATGCGACTTGGTTGGAGACAAGATCGCCTATACACGATTCAACATTTTCAAATTGATACCCAACTCACTGAAACTGCTGAGTTAGAGTCTTTGATAATTCTGCCCGTGAAAGAAGTTCTTTACAGTGAGAAACACCGCCAGTTTGCACGACAACAATTAAGCAAATACCGTGATCAAGTTGCAGAGAATTTGCGGCAACACATGCGCAAACGTCTTCAAGATGCGCAGTTCTTCCCCGGCATAGAATCTTTAATTCCGTTGTTTTATGAGGATTTAGACACCCTGTTGGATTACCTGCCAGAAGATGTATGTATCGTCATGGATGAAGCATCCAAAATTGCTGAGCGCGCGAAACACTTCTACGATGAAGTATTTATGGAATATGAGATGAGTGTGCAGCAGGGCAATCTTACAGTACCTCCAGAGGCAATGTATATAGACCATAGACAGTTTCAGACAGAGATGGACCAGCGTGTTCGATTACGGTGTTTTCAGCAGCGTAAGAATGAAGATGATGAGTTGTTTGTCGGGCCGTCAACCTTGTTCAATACAATTGATAATCGGGGTTTGCGTCAGAGCTTTGAAAAGGCTGGTGCTGTGTCTGCAGTCGGACATGTAATCAATTTAATGCATGAGTGGAGTTCAAAGGGTGCTCCGATTTTCCTAAATGCCAAGAGCCAAACGGCTGCAGATCATTTCCGTCAACTCCTTGGTGATCTAGGAATTGAAGCTATGGTGGCCAAAGGGGAACTGGATTCAAAGACTTTCCCGTGGCTTCAATGGATGGACTCAAAGAATGAACCAGTAAATAATCAGGGTGCTTTGCCAATATTTGTTGGGCCCCTTTCTGCAGGATTCCGCTGGATAGAGGGGTCAGGTCAACCTGCTTTTGTCTTATTGACGGAAGAGGAAATTTTTGGTCAGAAGAACCGACAGAGACGCTTAAATCGAGCCCAAATTCAAGCAGTTGGCAACTCTCTAGAGGATCTGAATGAGGAAGACCATGTTGTACATCTAGATTACGGGATTGGACGGTATATGGGTTTGACCAAAATACCAGTAGGCAAATCTGATTCTGATTTTATGGTCTTGGAGTATGCTCGAAATGAGAAAGTTTATGTTCCTGTCCAGAAATTTCATCTGGTTCAGAAATATGTCAACGCAGATGGTCATTCTCCGAAATTAAATAAGCTCGGAGACAAAGCATGGATAAAGACGCGCAGCAAGGTTGCTAAAGCTGTAGAAGATATTGCAGAAGAATTAACGGAAATCTATGCTGCTCGCAAGGCTAAGAAGGGGTTCTCTTTTCCAAAGGACGACGCTGAAATGCGAGAATTTGAATTGAGCTTTCCTTATGAAGAAACTCCTGATCAGAATGAAGTGATTGGACATGTAAAGTCGGATATGGAATCTGAACTGCCAATGGACCGCTTGATCTGCGGAGATGTGGGCTTTGGTAAGACCGAAGTTGCGATGAGAGCTACTTTCAAGGCGATTTGTGCTGGAAAGCAGGTGGCTATATTGGTTCCGACTACAATTTTAGCCCAACAACATCATGTCTCTTTTTCAAAAAGATTCGAATCCTCAGCTGCTAAAGTTGAGGTAATTAGCCGATTTAGAAGTCTTGGGGAACAGAAGGAGATACTGCTGGGCCTTCGGAAAGGCATGGTAGATATCTTAATTGGTACCCATCGACTACTTTCAAAGGATGTAGAGTTTAAAGATTTGGGGTTGTTAGTTGTGGATGAAGAACAACGTTTTGGGGTTAAGCATAAGGAAAGAATCAAGCAGTTTAGGGCTGAAGTGGATGTACTAACCATGTCCGCAACACCAATTCCCAGAACTCTTCATATGTCTCTGACTGGTATCAGGGATCTGAGTATCATCAATACGGCTCCAGCTGATCGAATGGCCGTGCGGACCAGACTTCTGAAATCAAACGACTATATTATCCAAGAAGCGGTCAGCAGAGAGATTCGTCGAGGCGGTCAGGTTTATGTTGTACATAATCGAGTCGAGTCAATATTTCAGTATGGTAACTACTTAAAGGATATCCTGCCCAATGTTCGTATTGGGGTAGGTCACGGACAGATGGGAGAGAGTCAACTGGAACGCTTGATGCTCGACTTTATGGATGGGCAGTATGACGTATTGGTCGCTACGACAATCATTGAGTCTGGCCTTGATATTCCAAGAGCAAATACAATCATTATTAATAATGCTGATCAATTTGGGCTGTCTCAGCTTTATCAGCTACGTGGAAGAGTGGGACGGAGTAATGTACAAGCTTATGCATATTTACTCGTTCCTCAGGAGAAGATACTATCCAACGTGGCTCAGGAGAGACTAAAGGTTTTGCAGGAACTCAATGATTTGGGGGCTGGTTTTAAGGTCGCTTCCAGAGACCTAGAACTTAGAGGTGCTGGAAATTTACTTGGATCGGAACAATCTGGCCACATTGCTAGCGTTGGGCTTGAGCTATACACGCAAATGATTGACCGGGCAGTTAGAAGAATTGAGCAAGCTACGCTTGTTTCTCTTGAGGAAATGAAAGTGCAGATAAGCTTTTTGGAGGAAAAAATTCCCGAAAACTTTATCAAAAGCACTAGTCAACGACTGGCTCTCTATAAACACTTGTCTTCGATTCAAGAGATAGATCAATTGTGGGAACTTAGGGCAGGTATTGAAAACCGATTTGGGACCATTCCTGAATCGGTTTTAAATCTTTTCAAGGAAGCACAAGTACGCTGCTGGGGGCAGCGTTTTGGAGTGCCAGCAATTGAATACAAGCAAAACAAACTTAGACTACAAATACTTCCCACCACAAAAATGAAACTTGATGCATTGGTAGAATGGTTGAGTGAGCCAAATTCCCCTTTAAGATTTCAACCAGAAACAACTTTGGAAATGTTGCAGGTTCCTCAATCGATGGATGGAATTCTTGCTGGTCTACAGCAGTTCCAAAGGATTTTTTCTGATGCAGAAACTCATGTTTGACTGGCGGGAGTTACTACTTCGAAACCAGCCTCAAGCCTCACAGACCGACGATACTACCCTTAAAATGTTGGAGGAACAACTTCTTGATTTGCTACCTCCCATAGTGAGTGCTCTGAATGCAATTGCCAATTTACCTATTGAGCCGACTTGGTTTCAGAGTGAGATTGCTCAAAAATTCAAATTAATGCTTGAGGGGGTGGAACAACAATATTTGGTAGCTTGGAATCATGTAAGAAATGCTCAGATTCAAAAACTTGAAGAAGAATATCGTATTTGGTATCAGGCACAACTCCGTTCAGATAAATCACTTTATCGAACTTATTGCCAGTGGCAGGACTTACTAATTCAACAGCACGCTCAAGGTTGGTTTTCCTGGATTCTACTCGGTTTAAAAGAACATCCATTTCCCGCTAGTGAATTGAAGAAAGGGCATTCGTTTGCGCCAGAGACAGAACTTTTATTAGCAGAGTTTTTTCGGTGTGCAAAGCCTTTGATTCAGACAGACACTTATGCTGTTCTGAAAAATTTTTATAGTTTCCAGGCGATATTCACTCATCAGTCTCCGTTTCTTCCTCAATTAGTTCAAGGAATCTCAAATTCATCAGAGAAAGAAATTTCTGAAAAGTTGGAGGACAATGAATTTGTTGAAGCTGCTAAGATTTTTTGGGATATCTTAATTGTCGAAAACTAAAATCACTTCTGCTTGTTTAACAATGAGAAAAACAAATTCTCTATTATTCAAAAAATGAGAAAATTATTTTTTTAAATAAGCAAGCATATTTTTTTATCACAAATAACTGAAATTATTAAATATTATTAAATAAAATGTCTGGCAGTCCACTTGCAGCAAATGATGGTAAAAAATAATTTGCTATCTCAATGTTGATTTAGCAATAAATAAACTTTGCTTTTTGAAAGGGACACATGCCACAAAATGTTCATGAAAGAATAGAACTTGAAGATAATTTATTAGAAGAACAGCAGCGAAAAGAATCTCAAAGAAAAGAAGTTCAAGCTGCAATCAATCAGTTTTTAGCTAAAGGCCGACAAATTGAGATCTTACCGCCACAGCAGGTTCACACGCGTTCAGTTGTTGGTGGGGAGCAATGGAGTGATTACGAAAATGTAGATGATGTCTTGCCATTCAATTCTCGATAAGGCACTTCCGCAGAATAAAGATGAAATTCTGCAAAATCCTGTGCAGTTGCACAAAACTCTTGTAAAAATGAAACAGGCTATGCTATGATAATAGCAACTTTAGCACCTAAAGAATTGTTAGGTGCTAAATTAGATTCTAAATAGCTAACCGCAGGCTAATCTTGGTTTTCAACTCCTCCCTAAAAAAGGTTGAAAATTTCATGTGCCAAGAAAATCGAAAACGGTATCGCCGGTAAGATGTCTGCGGGACAGCTATCCCCCGACCAAAACATAAATTCATATCATATACAATCGTTCGTACCCAGATTCTGTACAAGCAGTTGTCAATAATATTGAGGACGAAGCTCTTTAGCTGCCTTAATAAGTTGATTGCGCTGTTTATTAAGTTTCATGACATCTGATGCCCACTGAAGTACCGACTTCGCATATTCAGGTGGCAATCCTAATTTACCAGCAATACCCTTGAAGAGATCTGCTTCCTCCCGAGTCACCCTTCCATTGATTGTGATCACAGTGGCCAAATAAAAGTATATTGTGGCAGCTCTGTCCATCCTCTCGTCAATTCGTCCCAAATCAAGTTTAGATCTTGATTTAACAGCCGTTACTAATTCCACAATCTCACTCTCATCTTCAAGAAAACTTATTGCAGCTCGCAGAGAAATCAATTCCTCATTGTCCACTTGGCCATCAGCTAGAATGACAACGCCTATTGCTTTGGCCAACCAACTCCGGCTTCCTTGGGAAAGTTCGTTGATGAATTCATTTTCTAGACTAACTTCAAACATAGCCGTTTTCTCTCGTTAAACTTACGAAGATAATCTTTGCAATATCTTCTTTGGTTATAATTTATTTAATTCAGAAACAAGTTATTCGTGACTAGAGATCGATGGTAATTCGATAAAGTATACCATCTTGGCTTTTTCGATTGCTCTCGATAATTTTTTTTTCTTTAAATTTAGGAAAGATTTGTAATTTACTCTTCAATTTTTGTAAATTCTCATAACTATCAATTGCTCCATTCATTGAGAATCTATCAGAAGAGAATTCTATTCTTTCCAAAG
>DPLM01000222.1 GCA_003541985.1 Deltaproteobacteria bacterium
TCATTTTCATTATTTGGAGAAGCTACATTGAAACTACTTTTGCTAGAGGATGATCCCAAGGTCGCTGATTTCATAAAAAAAGGCCTAAAAGAAGCAGGGTTTGTTGTCGAGCATGCTACACAAGGTGAGATTGCTCTGAGCTTAGCTCAATCAGAGGAGTATGATGTGGCCGTGCTGGATGTTATGGTTCCAGGGTTGAGCGGACTGTCCGTAATTCAAAAGCTGCGAGAGCAAAAAAACCCAATTCCTGTTCTTATTCTTAGTGCCAAGCACACATTGAAAGATCGAGTGAATGGAATTGAGTTGGGAGCGGATGATTACCTGACCAAGCCTTTTTCCTTTACAGAATTGCTTGTCCGAGTACAAGCCCTGATCCGACGTAACTCGCTAAATGCAGAACCAACTACCCTTCAATATGCAGATCTGGAGATGAATCTGCTTACCCGGGAAGTGTTTCGCTCCAAGCATCCCCTACAATTGCAGCCACGCGAATTCAGCCTGTTGGAATACTTTCTCCGATACCCGGGACGAGTACTGTCCAAAACATTTATCTTAGAGCATGTCTGGGATTATGATTTTGATCCTCAGACAAATGTAGTTGATGTACTTGTTTCACGTTTGCGCAGCAAAGTAGACAGAGACTTTGAAACCAAACTGATCCATACACTTCGAGGCGTGGGATATGTACTTAAGCTTTGAACGCTTCAGACCCCGGAGCTTTCAAGCACGGATGACAATCTTTGGTACCCTCCTCTTCTTTTTCTCAGCCTTGTTGGTAGTTGGTTTTTCTGGATTTTTCCTTCACAAAGAGTTTGAGTCCAGACTTCAGCAAAGCATTCTCTGGAAACTTGAGTACTATTCGAAGCTACATCTACAGTCCAGAGCTTTGCTTTTGTTAACCCTACAACAGGAGGACGATCAGAATCAAATACGTGGAACTTGGCTCCGCTGGCAAGAAGATTCCGAAGTTCTTTGGGAAACAATCCCAGGGGACTGGAAAAAAGATCCCGCAACAATGAGTTCTCTTCTGCATACCCATTTACTTTCCGGTAATGAATGGAGTCTTATACCCACCAAGAATATCGAACTGTTAAGCAGCAGTCCGATTGAGGAGCATCATCAACTAGATCTTGAAAAGGAGCTTCTGATTACTGCGCGGGTTCTTTCCGATGGCTCTGTTTTGGCCATTGGAGAGTCCCATGCTTCCACGCAACTTCATATCAAACTTTTCAGACGCAAAGTTTTTCGAATTCTCCTGGCAGTGGGAATTGTCAGTATATTAGTAGGCTGGTTTTTTACACGAAAAGCCATGCGACCCATCCAAGATCTCGTAAAAACAACTGAAACAGTAGCTGCGGGACGCTTAGACGCTCGTGTCCCAGAGCCTGACACCTCAGGTGAACTAGCTATACTTACGCGGCTCTACAATGAGATGTTGGAACGTATTGAACAATTGGTTACGACCATGAATGAGTCACTTGACAATGTTGCTCATGACCTGAGAACCCCGCTGATGCGTTTGCGTAACTCAATAGAGTTGGTGATGGCTAACGAGACAACATCGGTGGTCGAACTTAGGGAGGCTTTATTGGATGTTGCGGAAGAAGCAGAGCAGATTCAATTACTGTTAACTGCGTTGATGAATCAGGCTGAAGCTAGAGTAGGTACTATGTGCCTGAATCAAGAATTGATTGACATGAATGTGTTAGTACAGGAGGCTTGTGAGTTATATGAGTTGCTAGCTGAAGAAAAGCAAATAACTCTGCAAACGAATTTTGCAGAAGCATCCGTGTTTCTTCAAGCAGATCCAGTCCGGCTACGTCAGGCTCTCGGAAATCTTCTTGACAACGCGATAAAGTTCACACCAGAAGGAGGACTCATAACGGTGAGTATCCATTCTGAACCCAACGTGGTAATCATAGAAATCAAGGACACTGGAGTCGGTATCTCTGAGAGTGATCAGTTCAGAATCTTTGAGAGGCTCTACAGGGCAGACAAAAGCAGAAGTACAAAGGGAATCGGTCTCGGCTTGAGTCTTGTTCAGGGTATAATTCAAGCCCATGGAGCTAGCATTCAAGTCATCAGCGCTCCTAATCAAGGAAGCACCTTTCGAATTGAATTTTTACATTCGACATAAAATTTTTTGAATGTTTCAAGCATCATAAATATTTCGCTGAAAAAAGTACTAAGATCCCCTAATCAAAGAAGTGGAATCTCAAAACAATTAAATTAATGGCTTTCCAATGCCTCCCCAACACGTCTCAGTGCCCCAATCAATGTTCTCATCTTTTCCAAATCAACTGAATAATCTTCAGCCAAATAGAGCCACCGATTGATCTCAATCATCAGTGATTGAACACGATGATCTTTCCGATAATGTTTCATCGGGACAATAGTTCCACTGAAAGGCTGATCCCTAGCAGTCGAATAGCCGCAACTCTCTAATTCACCTTCAATCTTTGCCACTAGCTCTTCAGGAGTATAGAAGTCATCCGTCCCTAAACAAAAGTCTGGCCGGAAAGCTGTTTGTTGTAGCTCATAAGGTAGAGATAGAGGTAGAGCAGGGAAACTGTGCCCGTCTATAATCAGACAGTGATTATTGTCTGAGAGAGATTCCTCAACAGCTTCTGTCAGCTTTTGGTGATGAGGATTGTAAAATCGATTGAGTAATTCCTGACGCTTAACGTGAGTAGATACCTTGCGTAGCGGCTGCAGCAAAGATCCCTTAGTGTAAGTTACACCCATGCCTACCTGGCTCATCGGTTCTTGAGAATCATCAGAGAAACGCTCTGGATCAACAACAAGCCGACTCACAGGAAATACTATTGCTTTTGCTTCTGGGAAGATCTGCTGGAAAATTCTATCTGTAGCGTGATCAGTGATGCGATTAAGTTCTTCCTGGAGTTCCTGATCTGATAGAAGGAAGTCTTGAAGAAGGTCTTCTGGAATAAAAGCGGAGGCATGGGGAAGGTGCAGCACGATTGAGGGCAATATAAGCACAAACTATTCCGCAAATGGCAAATGGACTTTTTCCTTTGCGTGATAAGGTAACCAAGATCTGCAGAGAGACTCAGATTGTAGACGCTGTTCTTAAATTGTTAGGACATCGTAGTATCATAGCAATTTCAGCTTACTTGGAAGAGGAGGTTTTAGAAATATTAGGCTTGTTTCGTAAGAATAAAGTGTAGAATCAATTGATAATGAAATTAAAGAGACGATAGAATCTAGTGTAGAGGGACCTTACAGTACTTGGCTATAGATGATTATTCAGAATCTTAAAAATCACAACTTCTACAAGAAAATTAAATATCTTATTATTTTTTGTTCAAAGTTTAAAAATGATCTGCTTTGTGAAGTTATCAAAATAATTTGATTTAAAAAATAATTAAATATTTAAATTAATTATGTGAATCATACTGTCCCGATTAAAAATCAAATTAAGTTTA
>DPLM01000292.1 GCA_003541985.1 Deltaproteobacteria bacterium
AAGAATTCTAAACCAGGCGCCATGTTGGTGATCAACAAAATAATCCCATGCGTAGCGCCAGAATTCCATATAATCCTCTCGATAATTTTGCTTTTCTGTCAACCAAAAAAGACGCCAAGCTGTTGCAATGGATTCCGCCTGAACCCAAAAATACTTGGTAGGCGCGCAAGGTTCTCCATCCGGACCAAATCCATAGAAGATTCCCCCATAATCTGTATCTATTCCATCTTTCATTCCATTTCTGTAAAGCATCTCCGCACGATCTAGGTACCAGGACTGCGGACGAATTTTCAATAGACTCAGCAGAAGACGGGCCCACTCAACCTGGTGTCCAGGCAGAAACCCCCAGGGCTTAAAGAGGTCATCTGGCCGATCCTTGTGGTACTCCATATCCGGAAGCCAATTTTGTGAGTAGTGTTCCCAGACCAATCCACCACTCAAATCTGCCAACTCAAGAGTGAATTTCTTAGCTAATCGCTCGGCTCTGTCTAGGAATTTTTCCTCACTCGTTGCTTTCCAGGCTGCTAGACAAGCTTCACACATGTGCATATTGGCGTTCTGTCCGCGATAGCTATCAGGCTCCCTCCCTGACCAACTCAATTCATCAAGATAAGCCCCTTGTGTTGGCTCCCAAAAATGTTTTTCCAGCAGCGACCATACTTCATCGAGGATAGACCGTGCGGACGTAAGCCCAGCGTGAAGCGCATGAGAAGCAGCAAATAGAACAAAAGCGTGACCATAGGCCATTGCTCTCCCATCACTGACTCGGCCCTCTTTTAATTCCCATGCATAAAAACCATCCTGCATTTGATGAGCTGAAGTCAGAAATTTGAGCCCGTGTTCTGCCAGTGCTAAGTCCTCAGGGTTCCCATCTCGGCAGTATGCACCTGCAAAGTTGAAAATAAAACGGCAAGAACTAACAATGTGTCTAAGATCTTTATCAAAAAGAGTCCCGTCGTCTTGAAATCCGTGAAAGAATCCACCACTTGGATCGAGGGCACTTCCCCTGTAAAAATTTAATACTTTTTGGACGTGATTTTTTAAAAATTCTACATTTTCAAAGTCAGGGTAAGAAAATGAAGCTGATGTCATTGAATTTATCTCTTTTGTATGGAAGTAGGAGAAATTACTTTGGCAATGTCTAGTTCGAGCAAGGATCTCATTTGATTATGTAATCTATTGTTTACGAATACTGTAAGTCATTCAAGAAATGCAGAATGATCACGACTTGGGAATTCTCCACCGAGATGAGATTTTTCAAGAAAGCTTCCTGATCGATTTATGTGAAACTTAATGAACTTTTCTATTTCTACTTTCAACTTAGCCACTCTGTGAATGGCATTGTCATAACCCTCGTATTATTCGCGGCACTTTCTCATGCTCTCTGGAATTTGCTGTTAAAGCAAACAGAGAGCAGGCTCATGATGATGATGTCGATGCATACGGTTACTGGTTTACTAGGGTTGGGGCTCATTCCGTTTATTGGTCCTGTTGAGGAAGCAGCTTGGCCTATGCTGCTTATATCTACTGTCGTCCATGGCGTTTACTATGTATTTTTGACCTTTTCATATCGAAACGTAGAACTTGGTCAAGCTTATCCAATATTGAGAGGTACAGGGCCCATGGTAGTCTTTTTAGCATCCTTGATATTCTTCAATGAATCGGTCTCTGGCTTCCAGTTACTTGCTTTCTTTTTGATTGCTGGAGGAATCTTCAGCCTCAGTCTGCGTTCTTTTAGTTATTTTCAGCAAAAGCCTGCAACAATTTTTTATGCACTTGGCACTGGAGTTTTCATCGGTATTTACAGCTTAATCGATGGGGTTGGGGTAAGAAATTCTGGGAACGTTCTTGGATATATCTGCTGGCTTTTCTTCTTAGAAATGTTGATGGTGCAAGCTTATGCCTTCTATTGTTATAGAGGCGACACAATCCCACGATTGATTAAGCTCGGTTGGAGTGGTGTCTGGGCTGGGTTACTGGCTGCCTATGCCTACGGATCTGTGCTTTGGGCCATGGAATCTACTCCCATCATGCTTGTTGCAGCACTTCGAGAATCGAGTGTGGTCATGGCCTCAGTGCTTGGAATCCTGATACTCAAAGAAAGCAAAGATTTAATTAAAGTATTGGCTGCCGTACTGGTAACACTGGGGATTATCTTCCTCAAAGCCTAGAACCATAGATAACCTTAGGTAGCTGCTGAAAGATGCTCAGGGGCAAATTCTAAAATCTCTGGGGATGTTGAACCTTGCAGCTGATTGATCTCCCTCTCAACTTCTCTCACGGCATCACTCCCAACTTGAACCTCCAAGGAAAGTTTATATTTTCTACTCTGCAAAGGCTCCAAAAGGACAACTCGACCATTTTCACGTTCGAAACGCTTCGGGTTTGGGAAATTTGATCCTGGTTCCAACCCGGTCACATATCCATTTTTGAGCGATGCTGTATTCTTCCAAAGTGAAAAGCAGGGCATTTGTTCTAAAGAAAAAATCATCGAAGTCCCAAGATTTCCTGCCTTATTTCGCAACATCACCTTTGATTCACCCCTAGAATCTCCCAATAGTTCGTAGAAATATACTTGCTCTACGTAACCGTTCGTAGGTCCACAGAATTCCGACATCGTAGTTACATTCTCACGGGCACGCCGATCTCTTGGTGATGCGCGCTTTACAGGAGCGACCAATTTGGAACCTTCCTCCAAGAAAGGAGGCCCATAGTTGCAGTGATACAGCATTTCAATTTCTTCGGGTGTTGAGTTTAGGTTTGTCACTTCGTCAACAATGGTCAGCTTGTTTGAACCCAGCTCTGTTGAAATTTCTGTTGTTAACCTAAGTGCCGGGCCAAAAAGCATGGATTCCTCTACAATACCCCGAATCCTGAGAATTGTTGATGTTCCGACTTCAACCTGAACCTCAACAAACCGAGCCGGAATGTTGGCAATCTTTCCATGGAGTGGAAGAAACACCTCTGCTTTGTTTCCATTATTATCAATGATCACATCATTACCTGGGGCACCATTGCTACTCAGGCCACAGCGTACAATCCACTCATTAAAACCTTTTAACCAACCAAGGCCACCTCGATCATTGAGTTCGATAAAGGCAGGATGCACAAGGTCCTTCACTGGAGAGTCCCAGCCCAGAGTCTTACCTGAATATGATCCTCTCCAAATCCCCATTCCTCGAGTTGGGACCACAGCAAAAGAAAAAACACCATTATTCACCTCAATTAAATCAACCCCTTGCTGAAGACCTCCCTGCAAGGTAGATTTTTTAATTTCCCAATTTGATGAGGAGTTCGTGGATAAATTCTTTTCATTTAGTTCTAGTGAATCAATCCAAAGATTCTGATCCACATCCGTAATTACTTGGTTAAACGTTACTGACATAAAAAAACTCAAATAATTGTTCTTGACAGATAAAATTTTAAGAAAAGGATCATAAAAGTTTTCTTTCTGAAATTTCACTATGAAAATCCAAGATCAGATCAGAAAGCTCTAACCCAGACAGTTGTATCGTGAAAAACAGCTCCTCCATTTGGTAGTGCTGCATCAGCTGAAGTTAGAGTGTTTACTCCTTTAGAAGCTGGGAACGCTTGGTTTGCCCACAACCCTTCAATCACTACCAAACCTGGCTGTACATCCTGATTAGCTTCTATAGCGACCTCGATTTCACCTCGCTCATTACCTAGCTTAACTTGCACAACATTTTCTAGTCCCTCTTGTTTCAGATCCTGTGGATGCATCCAAGCTTTCGGAGACGTCAACCGATCTTGAGATAGAGACATCTCGTTAAATGTGGAGTTTAGAAACCACCTTGCAGGAGGTGTAATCAGGCGATACGGCTTTTCCTTTGACAAACTATCACGCACTTCCCAATGATCTGGGAGCTTTGGCATCTCTTGGTTTCCTTGACCCCAATGAGTCCAATCTGCATTGAAATGGAACTTCCCATCTTCATGACCAAAGCCATCCAAAAAGTGCATTTTTCGAAAACCAAGATCTAAATCAATTTCAAAACTTTTTTGTTCAAGTGGAATCTTTTCTTTGTAGCCCGATTTTTCCAGCATGCCTGTGATCAATTCCCATTCGCTTTTCAAAAAGCCCTGATGCCTCGCTTCTAGTTGAAGAGCAAGTTCCTGAATCACCCGATGGTTGGACCGACACTCACCGACCGGTGGCACAACTGCCTTGGCGATCTGAAAAAAAGTATGGCCTGCAGCTGAATAGCAGTCATCGTGTTCTAGAAAGTTTGTTGCAGGTAGCACCACGTCTGCCATTTCTGCAGTCTCTGTCATGAATTGTTCATGAACACAAATAAACAGGTCCTTCCTGGAAAATCCTTGCTGAACCAGGTTAGTTTCAGGTGCCACAACAATCGGATTCGTATTCTGAATGAAGATAGCCTTGATGGGAGGCCCTCCCTGCAGATCGTCAGGATAACCGCAAAGGATCGGTCCAATTCGTGACTGATCCAAGATCCTTGTTGACTGATCTAGTCTATCAAAACCTTTGATCTCGGAAACATCGAATGGGCAAATTCCCGAATTACTGTAAAGAGCACCCCCACCCAGATATTTCCATGCACCCGTGACCATTGGTAAACAGCTCACCGCATGCATGTTGGTTGCTCCGTTTCTGGAACGTGTAAACCCATAGCCTAAGCGCAAAAAACTTCTGGGATTACTTCCATACAGCCCAGCAAACTGTTCAATCTCGCTAACAGTCAGGCCTGTAATTGGGGCTGCCCATGCTGGCGTTCTTTCCCTGAGGTGTTCTTCCAATCGTTGAGGATTATCTGAGTATTTGCTGAGATATTTCCAATCTGCTAGACCTTCACGAAACAGCACGTGCATCACGGCACAAGCCAGCGCTCCATCTGTACCAGGTTTCAGCCGGAGGTGTAAATCTGCTCGCTTCGCAGTCTCAGTGGTGTAAGGATCAATTACTACCAGCTTGGTCTCACGAAGTCTGCGGGCTTGCTGGAATCGATGGATGACGTTGATCTGGGTGTTGACTGGATTTCCGCCCCAGACAACCAGCAGATCTGTTTCACTGATCTCTCTGGCATCAATACCACGCTTAACTCCAGCTCCCACTAACCACCCTGCATCAGACAGTCCTACACAAATCGTGGAGTGTTGCCTAGAATAGCCCATCACATGACGAAGTCGCTCAATTCCATCTCTTTGAATCCACCCCATCGTACCAGCGTAAAAATAAGGCCAGACGCTTTCCGGCCCAAATGATTCACTGCTTTCCTTGAGGGCATATACTGTCAAGTCAAGCGCTTCTTCCCAAGTGATTTTTTCAAAAGCATCAATCCCTGTGCCCTTGGGGCCGACTCTTTTTAAGGGATATGTCAAC
>DPLM01000343.1 GCA_003541985.1 Deltaproteobacteria bacterium
GCTCAGGAACTAGAGTTCCAATCATGACGATTGAAACACCGTAGAGGCTCATCAGCCAATAGCAATAAATCGTTGCTTTGTTTCTTACGTGTTGAGTCACTTATATGACTTTAAGTAGGTTTCAAACTTCATATTTAATTTTCAATCTGAATAAAAGCTTTATTTAACCAGTAATTTTGTAGGCTTGACTGAAAATATTCGAATGAAAGTCTGAGGATAGATCAAGTAAGGATCAGAGGTTTTAGCAGAAAAAAATAGAATTAAATTTTAAATTTTTCTTAAGTTAAGCGCCAACTCTTTCGTCAGTAAGATACAAGGCCTAGTCCCTTAGAATTGCCATGCTCTTTGGATTCCATGAAGCCCAAATCAAGTTTTCCCCAATAGACTTTCCAAGGTCCGGATCTACAAAGGCTCGCAAATTTTTATCAGCAGTTCCCTCAACATGAAAATCGACAAGCATCCGACTACCAAGGAAGGTTCTATTTACCAGTTTCCCTTTGACTTGATTCACTTGGTCAGGACACTTTTGATGAAATTCTAATCTCTCTAATCTGACTGATGCTGTGATTTGCGAGCTGTTTATTGGCATAATTCCAGTTGAATAACCGAGCAATGTGTGTCCAAACCAATCCATTTTAACTACACCATTTTCTTGACTGATCAACTTGCCATTCAGGAAATTTGTCTCACCTATAAAATCTGCTACGAAGCGGGTAGCAGGCTGGAAATACAATTCTTCTGGTGAACCATCCTGTTCTACTTTTCCAATGTTCATTACAATAATTCGGTCAGACATGGTTAGAGCTTCATCCTGATCATGCGTAACAAAGCAAAAAGTCTTGTCAGTCTGTCGCTGTATGGACTTCAATTCACATTGAACCTGGCCACGTAATTTAGCATCCAACGCTGCCAAGGGTTCATCAAGTAGCAGCAATACAGGATCGGGAGCAAGAGCTCGAGCCAACGCTACTCTTTGTCGCTGACCACCAGACAATTGGCCTGGATAACGATGCCCGTAGTCTTTAAGCTCCAAAAATGACATGATCTCATCAACCTGCTGTCTAATCACTACCTTTTCAATGCCTTTCAACTCCAATGAGAAAGAAATATTTTGTCGGACAGTCATATGAGGAAACAAGGCATAATCCTGAAAGACCATGTTAACATGGCGCCTTTCAGGAGGCTGATGAGTCACATCTTCGCCATCTAGAATCACCCGACCTGTATCCGGCCGCTCAAAGCCACCTAAAATACGAAGAGTGGTTGATTTTCCACAACCCGAAGGCCCCAGGAACGTCACGAACTCTCCCTGCTTAATCTCTAGCGACAAGTGTTCTAAGGCAACTGCACTACCAAATTTCTTTGAAACTCCATCTAATTGAACAAGTGACTGGGATATCATAACGATCCCTTATTCGCATTACGAGTATACCTCTCAGCCCAAATACCAATGGCTGCAGTCAAAACTAAGGCCACTGTAGAGATCGCATTGATTTCAGGAGACATCCCTGAACGCAGCATCGCAAAAATCAATACTGGGAGTGTTGGTTCGTATCCGCCTAGAAAGAAAGACCGCACAAAATCATCGAAGCTCAGTAAAAGGCAAAATATACTTGCCCCCAGAATGGCTGGAACCAAATAGGGTAGAGTGATTCTCAGAAATGCGATGAGGGGATCCGCACCGAGATCACGTGCTGCTTCGATCTGACTTTTTGGCATTGTTGATAGCCGTGCCATCACAACGAGTGTCACAAACGGCACATTGTGAACCGCATGTGACCAGATAATCGCTCCCATTCCAGGTTCAATTTCTAACCAGCGTGCATATATTCGAAAAGCAATCGCCGAGATGATTCCTGGCACAAGTGCTGGAAGAACCATCAACCCAAAGGTAAACGCCCTACCCCAGAATTTTCTACTCTCCAAAAGTACAGCGATCCAAGTACCTACCGCTACAGAAATCAAAGTGGAGAGAAGGGCAATAATCACAGAGTAACCGAAGGTGTAAAGCACCTCTGCATCAGAAAAAATTCCAGTGTACCAGTCAAAAGTCCAGGAACGAATTGGGAAGCCAATGAATTTGCTATCCTTGAATCCCATTAAGATCATCAAGATCAATGGCACAAAGACGTAGAGTACAAATGCCCAATAAATACATGCTAATACGATGCGGTTACCTCTCCTCATGAGGACTCCCCCTTTCGTAAAGATTTCATTAGTCTTTGGAAGACCCCTGTAACGAGCAAAGCTACTATAAACATGATGACAGCAAAGGCAGCACCTGTTGGCCATTCATCTCCTGCTACATGAAAGAAACCCGCAATGGTTTCAGCAAAAACTGTTGTTGATGGTCCTCCCAAAAGTACTGGGGTCGCATAAAAACCAGTCGAAATCAGAAATACTAGCGTACAACCTGAGGAGATTCCCTCAATGGTGAGCGGTAGGGTAATTTTTCGGAACCTAGACCATGCCCCAGCCCCCAGGTCAGCCGCCGCTTCGTTGAAGCTTTTTGGAAGTTTTTCAAGTGCTGAGTATAAAGGCAACAACATATAAAGCGCTGTCAGGTAGACCATCCCAAGCCCCATTGAAAAACTCGTGTACATGAAGGGAATGGGTCGATCAATCAACCCCAGCCACTTAAGAGCAAGATTTAATGCACCCGTGTTTCCGAGCAATATCATGATTGCATAGGTGCGAACAATCTCTCCTACCCAAAAGGGAATCAATAAAATTAATAAGAGCAGCATCTGATTTTTACGGCTTACATGACGAGCCAGAAAATATGCAATTGGGTAGGTGATGAGCAGCGTGCACAAAGTGAAAACAGCAGCAAAAATTAAAGTCCGGAAAAGAGGCATCCAAAAAATGGGGTCACCAAAAAACTTAAAATAGCTCTCCAGGGAAAACTCCTGAGCTACATCTGGAGCTACTGGATAAGCATCGAGGAGAGAGACACGCAACATCTGAAGCATTGGGCCTAGATGCTGCGTAAGCAACCAAAGGATGGGAAAAGCAGCAAGTATGAAGAACTGTCTTCGAGGAGAAATTGTGACAAACGACATCAAAGTCTGATAGGGACCCCAGTTAGCTAACCGACCCCAAAATGATCTTTCATCTCCCGTTTTCACAGGACCTTCGCGGTCATTGCTTACGGATCCTTCAGTAGACATCTTCCAGATACCTTTTGCTGGGACAACCGATGTAGCCCGACTGATATAGATAGACGGACTATAGCTAAATTCGACTATGCGGCTTTCACAGCTTCAACTGCTGGATCAACAAGTCCATACTTCATCTTATTTGCCTCAGCTCGGAAGAATTGAAGATTAGCAAGTTGTTCTTCGGGGAAGGACGTCGATCTTTTTTCAAGATCAGTCAGATATTTTGATGCGTCCTTGTAGGTGGAGATAAATCCAGAAGCCTTCGTCATGGATGCACCAATTTCTGGGGATGCCAGGATCGCATTCAGGAAGGTATAAGCATTGTCCAAGTTTGGAGCATTGTTGGCAATATTGTACGTGTAGACAAAACCGTAGGATCCCTCTCTCGGAATGGTCATCCCCAGTGGGAAGCCATCGTTGATTAAGGCTGCTGCAGGACCGTTCCAACTGTGGCCTAATGCAATGTCTTGATTGACAAACATTTGTTGCACCTCTGCGCCACTGTCATAATATTTGCGCACCAGAGGTTTCTTCCGAATCAAAAACTGCTTCGCTTCCTCCACGATTGCAGCCGCTTTGTCTGGGTCATTCAGATAAGCCACCATGTTGCCATCATATCCAAGCATCAGCATCACGATTGACATCATGTCTTGGATAATATAGGCAGTCTGTCCGGAATACTTATCTGAGAACAGCGTATCCCAGGTCAAAGCTTCTTCCATAGAAACTAGCTCAGAGTTATAGGCTAAAACTTCCATTCCAGATAAAATGGGTGCTCCCCATTTCTCACCATTGATGGTTGCCCAGTCACTTTCCGAAAAAGTCGGATTGATTTTACCCCAGTTCTTTAGTCTATCTGTATCAAGTGGAGCCAACAATTTGCTGTCAATAAATTGCAAGAACCGATGTCCAGCAACTGTCATAATGTCAACAGTTGGGTTGGGTTGCTCAGCTGCCAGCAAATTAAATTGCTTGCCCTGATCGTCAACCAAACGGATGTTAATTTTGATACCAGTTTCGGCTTCAAATTGTTTTTTGAAACTTTTAGGAACAAAATCGTTGTAGGTCCAGATGTTGACTTCTCCTCCAGAAGCTGAAGCACGTCGAATGTAGGCTGGGCTAGCGAATGCTGCTCCAGCTAGAGCAGTCATTCCAATAAATTTTCGACGGTTTAGTTTGTAATCTCCCATTTCATAAGCTCCTTGTAAGCTATGTTCTGTATTTCAATTAACTACGAACATCACAACTCCTCAGCAATCTGAGAAGCAATTGTAGATTTTTTGATATCTAATATTAATTATATAAGATATCTTTAAATCCACATTCATCCAACAAAGGCGGACATTACCAGATTTAACTCCCGAGGAAAGTCAATAAAAATTTTGGAGAAGTGCGTTTACAATCGGACTGACAAAATGTTGGCAAAGTTTGATAGTAAAGTCTGCGAGTGTTTAATTCGATCTTTTGAAAATTATCAGCGAACCCTTTTATCGAGTATCCCAGTAAAAGACGCTTTTTGAAGATCCTGAAGAGGGTATTTTTTAAGCTCAAGAGCAGCCAAAAGTTTGTTTTCTTTGGCAAAATCACGATCATACATCGCCGAAAAAATTTCGATTCCCGCTTCATGCAATTTAGCTGGCCGTTCTGCCAGTCGACCCAGCAAGGAAGTCAATTGCAAACCATAGGGCACATCTTCGGTCACGTATCTGCTATCTTCTGTGGTAGGCCCAATTCCCCCATTACCTTGTTCATGCATCTGTTGATTCATCTCGGAAATCGGAGCAACTGGAACATGAAAACTGAGATGGAAATGCTCAAAAATCGTTTTTACCTTCAAACCTAGGGTTTCAGCGATTGCCAAACGCTCCAGATCTAACATCTCAAGCAATTTTCCAATCTTAGGGGTCACATTTTGACCTTGGCTCCAAATTTCACCTCTTTCCATTCTGGTGATGTTACCCAACGCAATTCCAAGATGGTTCTGAGGGTTGAGGTTGGAAAGTGAGATGGCCAACAGCCCCGCACGGGGTTCAAAACGATCATCAAAAAGTTGCTGGCAGACACTCATAGCACTTTTTGACATATCCTCCGGTATCGTGCAGAGGTCTATCCGGCTGCGAACTGTATTCACTCTTACGACCGGCCCTTCCTCCCGTCTTCCAGTTACTGCTGTTGTGCCCCAGGCAGTAATTGGGATGGATACTCCCCTTGCTTTAAGCAGCTTCATTAGATAGAGAGCTCCCATTGAAGCATGCGAGGATACAATCACTTGCTGCCCTAGGGAAATATGAGGTGCTAGATCATCCATTACCTCCTTATGTCCCCAAGCTGGCAGCGCTAACATTAAGATTTGATTTTCAGCTACCAGTTCCCTCGCAGAATTAGCAATGCAGGGCTCAAAAAACAGTTCAATCGCCCCATTTGATGAAACTCCTGATTCTAAGCCCTCTGTACTTTTTCCGGAAGGTGACCAAAGCATTGGATGATGACCATGCTGAGCCAGGAGGGCAGCAGTTCCCAATGCAATGGAACCCGCGCCAGCGATTCCAACCCTCCATCTAGTGTTCATTCATCCTCAGCCAGTTGAATGGGATCACCTAACACATGCATCAAACGATTAGCCCAACCGAAGAGAGACGTAGAAAGGATCAAATCTAGGATTTCTTCATTTTTCAACCCGACTTTCCGAAGAGCCTTTAAATCTTCAGCATTAGCTTGGGGAGGGGATTCTGAAAGTTTGCAGGCAAGATTAAAAATAGCGGAATCACGTGGCGAGAGTTCAGCATTCATTCCCCTTGCAAGGAGCTTATCAGTGACCTCAGTACTGCTTGACAACTTGGCATGCCGGTCAGCATGGACAGCAGCACAGTAAACACAACGATTGACCATTGAAGAAGCAATTGCTCCTAGTTCCCGCTCAGATCGGGACATTCCCCCTTCATCATACATGATGGCATTGAAGAGCGGTGAGCGCACTTTCAAACTTTCCACGTCATGTGCCAGAGTCAGAACATATTCTGAGACCTTTGTGCTCGAAGGAGTCACCTTCAACGCGTCTAGTTGAGCAGGGGTTGCATCAGCCAACTTTACAGGTTTTACTCGAGGCCTCCATTTTGGTACTTTTCGCGTAAACTTATGCAACACTTTGCTCATACTCCTCCATTCATCAAGCGCAGGCCTGAGACGACTCGCACCTGATAGGCTACGAAGGCAATCAACTCGCAGAGTCGGACGATATCAGCATCTGAAACATCTACGGCCTGCAATTTTAAAATATCCTCAGCCACAATATCCTTTGTGGCATGAGCTGCTTTATCTACGAACGAAATGAGAGTTGAATCTAGTTTCTCCTCAATTATTCTGGATTGTGCTAGATTGTAATTATTCCCAAATGCTGCTGCATAGTGTTTTGCTAATTCGGTTTCCCCAGCATTGGCTGCGATTCTGTAAGCCAGGGCAGCTCGAACATCGTGAGGAAACATTCCATATTCCATTGGGCGCAGTACAGAAGCTTCGGCAAGCTGAGTCAGC
>DPLM01000397.1:0-4138 GCA_003541985.1 Deltaproteobacteria bacterium
AGAAAGACCTGGCAGGAGTGGTTCAAATTGTTGGAACAAATGCAGTGTCCTCTGAGAGTAGACCGACCAGATAAGGTTTCTCCTGCAGCTCAAATAAACTATCAGACATTTTTGCACTTCTGCGAAACTGCGCTGGCCCGCTTGCCCGACTGGGAGAGTAAGCTGACTACCCCAAACTGGGTGGAAGCGCATAATCTTTGCTTGCTCCCAACTGATTGGACTTCTTCTACCGTCACCATAACAAAATCCACGACTGGGCAACTAGAAAAACATAAGTATCTCACCGAAGACGATCTAGCTGGTACTCACCAGGCTTTACTGCGTCTTGCAGAGGAGGTCGACAAGGTCAAAGGTCGACTGGAACAAATTGAGCAACAATCAATCCAGCCGCCGATCCGTGTTCCAATGACATCACCTCCACTGCCTGGCGGGAGCCCTCTCAAACAACCACCACCGCAAGTTTCTCTTTCCTCACCTTCAACTTCGATGATGAGCCAAACACTGGAAAATGAGCTGCGTTTTCGTACACCTCCAGAGCTAAAGCCCAAAACGTATGTTCCAGAAAGTTTTGATGAGGATACCACCTTCCCTGCAAGGCCACTGGACGAAGCTTATCTTAGTTTCAATGAATGGTGTGATCATCTCTACTCGATTGGGCTGAATATCCAAGAACTTTCATCAGAAAACCTTAGAGTCGAAAGCTCCAGACCTATTTCTTTTCTCCAATTTTCTCATCGACTGGAGCGAAGGGTTACTTCCTCAAACCGTTTGCATGATTTGCTGGAGACTTTCCGTCTCCACTACAGAACAGGCTTTTCGCTTGAACCTCCCACAACCAAGATGCCTGGATTAATTCCGGATTTACCAGAAGTTGAAGAAGATGAGTCATTCGAGTTGACAAAAGAGAACAACTCAACTTCCACGGGATTTCAACTTCCTCCAGAGGATTTGTATCAGGATTACAACAGTTGGCTGGAGTGGTTGATCGATCAGAATTTTGATCCTCGCGTTCATAGCAGCCAAGATCTTCAGGTGGAAAGCAGCCATCGGATCTCCTTTCCGCAATTTCGTAGACGGTTGGAAAGAAAACTAGATAATCCAGAAACCTTTCGAAATTTGTTGGGACTATCTGAACTTTGAAAACCATTGGACTTTATTCACAAAAACTTTGACAGCTAGCATTATCTATTCCCGTCATTTTCCTTGACAACAACACATTCGAATGTTAACTATTAGCACTATCAGCTGATGAGTGCTAATAAGCTACTTGAGTGAACATTATGTCTAAGACGGTTCAAAGGTTGGAGGCCAAAGAGTCGATTGACGAACGTACCCAACGAGTCTTGCGTGGAATCATTGAGGGTTACATAACCAGTAATGAGCCAGTTGGGTCACGCTCCCTATCAAAGTCGTTGGAAATGGGCTTATCCCCAGCGACGATTCGGAACATCATGTCTGACCTCTCAGACATGGGTTTCCTGATGCAGCTGCATACTTCCGCAGGTCGGATTCCAACTGACAAAGCTTATCGGTTTTATGTTGATCAGGTAGTTGTAGCAAATCAATTGACTCGCAAGCTACAGAAAAGAATTCAAGAGGCAACCCAAGAAGGTGGGATGAATCAGGTCGAAGATCTTTTGATCAGTACGACCCGTTTGCTGGCAGGATTGACCCAATTTGTGTGCTTGACCAGTTCTCCAAGAGTTGAGACGAGCATTCTACGAAGAATTGAATTTATTCGCCTAAGCTCACAACAGATTTTGGTTGTGCTAGTCACTCGCAACGGACAGGTACGAAACAAAATCATCGCAACAACAGAGGATTTGTCACAGGATTTTCTCAACACAGTCTCTAGTTTTTTGAACGATCAATTTCATAATCGAAATCTTCACGAAATCAGACAGCAGATCCTTGAGAGCATGGTCGAAGATAAAGAACGCTATGATCGTCTGTTAGCCCAAGCCGTTCGACTGGGAAAAAAAGCCTTCGAAGTAGCGGACGCACCCGAATTATACATTGAAGGCCAGCACAACCTGATTTTTAGTGAACGCTTTCGGAATTTGAACAGTTCACGGGGATTGATGGATGCCTTTGAGCACAAGTCAATGATCATGAATTTGCTCGATTCCACAGTGAAAGCCGATGGCATCCAAATATTTATAGGAATCGAAAATGAGTTGGAGAGCCTTCAAGACTGTACGATGGTCAAAGCTCAATATAGTGATCAAAACAACGTCCTTGGCACCATTGGAGTGATCGGCCCGACCAATATGGATTACCAAACAGTGATCCCAGTAGTTGATTTTACAGCAAGAATTCTCTCACAAACCATCACTCAACAATCGTCATCCTGTGATTGAAAATAAATGAACAAAAAAAATACTGAACAACGGATCAAAACCGAAGAAACGCCAGAAAATAGTGACACTTCTACTAGCGAAGAAGAATCGGAACCGACTGCAACTAATGACTCGGCAGAGTCCGATGAGTTGGAGACTGACGAGGAAGAGGTTTCTGTAATAGAAAACGAAGCTTTGCTGCAGGTTGCTACTCTGAAGGAGGAACTCCTTCGTCAGCATGCAGAAATGGATAACTTCCGTAAACGAATGTCTCGTGAACAGGCTGATCGACTCAAATATCATCACATGGAATTTATCCGAGAATTGTTACCGGCCATTGACAGTCTGGAAAGGGCTCTCGCTCATTCTCAACAGCAAGTGGACGCCTCTAGTAGCATATTAGAGGGCATTGAAATGGTGCATCGTATGATGCAGGAGAGTCTCAACAAATTCGGCGTGAGCCGCATAGAGCCTCAGGGCGAGCCGTTCGATCCTAACTGCCATCAAGCCGTTGGCATGGTGCATACCAACGAAGTCCCAGAAAACCATGTTCTGGATGTGTTTCAAATTGGTTACTACCTCCATGATCGAGTAGTGAGACCAGCCATGGTAAGAGTAGCTGAAAAACCCTGAATACTTAAAGAACCCCAAAAACTCAAAGGAGTCCGATCTATGGGAAAGGTAATTGGAATTGACCTGGGAACTTCCAACTCTTGTATCGCCGTAATGGAAGGTGGCGATCCCAAAGTAATCCAAAATTCAGAAGGCGTCCGTACAACCCCCTCAATGGTTGCCTTCAATGACAGTGGTGAGCGCCTAGTAGGCCAGGTTGCAAAACGACAGGCGATTACGAATCCAAAGCGAACCGTATTCAGCGCTAAGCGTTTGATGGGACAAAAGTTCAGTACAGAAGCAGTTAGCCGATTGAAATCTGTGGCCCCTTTTGAAATTACAGGTGGTGCAAATGATCTGGCATACATTGGCGTAGATGGTAAGAGCTATTCTCCCCCTGAAATTTCTGCTTTCGTTCTCCAAAAGATGAAGCAAACAGCCGAAGACTACCTTGGAGAGACGGTCACCGACGCAGTCATTACTGTGCCGGCTTACTTTAATGATAGTCAACGGCAAGCAACAAAAGATGCAGGAAAGATCTCTGGCCTTAACGTGCTTAGAATCATCAATGAGCCAACTGCAGCTTCACTTGCTTATGGCTTGGACAAAAAATCAGACGAGAAAATAGCTGTCTTCGATCTTGGTGGAGGAACATTCGATGTTTCCATTCTCGAAATCGGTGACGGAGTCTTTGAAGTCAAATCAACCAACGGGGACACCTTCCTCGGTGGAGACGACTTTGACAACCGATTGATCAATTTCCTAGCTGATGAATTCAAAAAAGAAAACAGCATTGATCTGCGCCAAGACAAAATGGCTCTCCAACGCTTAAAGGAAGCAGCTGAAAAAGCGAAGCATGAATTATCATCCAGCACAGAAACGGAAGTTAATCTTCCTTTCATAACTGCAGATCAAAATGGTCCAAAGCACTTGAATTTAAAAATTAGTCGAGCCCGCTTTGAACAAATGGTAGATGACCTTGTCCAACGATGTCTCGGACCATGCAGAGACGCACTGAAAGATGCCGGCTGCAGCGCCAAGGACGTTGATGAGGTAATTCTAGTTGGTGGGATGACGAGAATGCCTAAGATCCAACAGATCGTTAAGGAATTCTTCGGCAAAGAACCTCACAAGGGTGTCAATCCAGATGAAGTCGTCGCAATTGGTGCGGCTATTCAAGGTGGGGT
>DPLM01000397.1:4491-4772 GCA_003541985.1 Deltaproteobacteria bacterium
AAAGATGTTCTGTTACTGGATGTCACACCGCTCTCGCTTGGCATTGAGACTCTCGGTGGAGTAATGACCAAATTGATCGAGCGCAATACAACGATTCCTACCCGGAAGAGCCAAGTCTTCTCAACAGCAGCAGACAATCAACCCGCAGTAAGTATTCACGTGCTACAAGGAGAACGTGAAATGTCAGGTGATAACAAGACGCTGGGACGTTTCGAATTGGTTGGTATCCCCGCAGCTCCAAGAGGAATGCCTCAAATTGAGGTGACTTTTGATATTGACGC
>DPLM01000397.1:5074-7010 GCA_003541985.1 Deltaproteobacteria bacterium
CCTCAAATTGAGGTGACTTTTGATATTGACGCCAACGGCATCGTTAATGTCAGTGCTAAGGATCTTGGTACCGGCAAGGAGCAAGCAATCAAGATCACCTCCTCGAGTGGCCTCTCTGACTCAGAAGTAGAACGTATGGTCCAGGAAGCAGAACAGTATGCTGACGACGATAAAAATCGTCGTGAATCGGCAGAACTGCGTAATCAAGCGGAGACCCTACTTTACAGCACCGAAAAGACGACGGGAGAACTTGGTGACAAACTCCCAGAAGCAGACAAAGAAAAAATCACTGCTGTCAGCGAGCAACTCCGCAAGAGCTTGGAAGGAGATGATCCTGAGGCTATTCGCAGCGACATTGAGGCTCTTACCCAAGCTTCCCATAAACTTGCAGAGCTGCTTTACAGTCAATCCGCAGCAACCCCCCCTGGCTCAGATCAATCAAGTGATGATCAAAATCAAGATGATGGTTCAGGCAACAAGCAAGATGATGATAACATCGTCGATGCAGAATACGAGGAAGTTAAAAAGTAATCTTTTCGCATCCTCAAGAAGGAGGCCCCGTTGGCCAAACGTGATTATTATGAAGTACTGGGAGTCTCCCAAAACGTTAGTCCAGAAGACCTGAAGAGGGCCTACCGGAAAATAGCCATGAAGCATCACCCAGATCGTAATCCAGGGGATGCCAACGCTGAACTGAAATTCAAAGAAGCTACCGAAGCCTATGAGGTTCTCAGTAATTCTCAGAAGCGCTCACGCTATGACCAATTTGGACATGCTGCCGAAGGTATGGGGGATGGCTTTGGTAGCGGCAACAGCAGTGGCGGGTTCGGTGACATTTTTGGAGATCTCTTTGGAGATCTTTTTGGAAGTACCGGAGGTCAACGTAGCCGAGGCGAGCGCGGTTCAGACCTCCAGTACAATATGGAGATTTCTTTCGAGGAAGCAGCTTTCGGGCATTCGACAGAAGTTGATATTCCAAGAATGGAAACCTGCAATACTTGTAGAGGATTAGGGGCTAAATCGGAATCTGACATAGAAATTTGTCGGGTCTGCAGTGGCACAGGCCAGCAGCGAATCCAACAGGGCTTCTTTAGTGTCGCAACAACCTGCCGCTCCTGTGGAGGCCAAGGAAAAACTGTTCGAAATCCTTGTGGAACATGTCGTGGTAAAAAGCGTGTTCCTAAAACAAGAACCATTCGAATCAACATTCCAGCAGGTGTAGATACTAATTCCAGAATCAAACTCTCCGGTGAGGGCGAACATGGGGTTGACGGGGGACCTCCGGGGGACCTCTACGTTGTGATTCGTGTGAAAAAACATCCTATCTTTGAACGTGAGGGATCCGACATCTATTGTGAGGTTCCAATCAGCTTCCCACAAGTGGCCCTAGGCACTGAAATAGAGGTTCCTACTTTGGAAAGCAAAGCTCTCTTAAAAATCCCAGCTGGCACCCAGTCCCACAAAATATTCCGTCTAAGGAATCAGGGAATTGTGAATTTGCGTGGTGGCAACAGAGGGGATTTGCACGTGCGGATTGTCGTTGAAACTCCGACGAATCTCTCTGCTCGGCAAAGAGAACTACTTGAAGAGATGGAGCATATCAGTGATCAAGACAGTCACCCACTGAGAGATAAATTCATGAATACAATCAAAGGTTTTTTCTCCTAAAAAATCATGAGTTTTTCTACCGCAGATTTATTCGATGATTTTGACGATCAACTTCAAAGTTGTGAGCTCTCATTCCAAAACTTTGGTGGCGTCAATAGTTTTTTTGGCCAGATCTCCACAATCAGGTGCCACGAAGATAACAGTCTGATCCGCCAGACTCTATCGGAAAGCGGTCACGGGAAGGTTCTGGTGATTGATGGCGCTGGCTCCCTCCGTAGAGCCCTTGTTGGAGATATGATCGCAGAGCTTGCCCGTAGCAAAGACTGGT
>DPLM01000176.1 GCA_003541985.1 Deltaproteobacteria bacterium
TGCACGGGGTTACTGGGAGAATGGGATATAATCAGCACTTGATCCGTTCTATCCAAGCGATTATTCAAGAAGGCGGGCTAGTGCTTTCTAACGGTGACCGACTGATTCCTGATCCGATTCTTGTAGGTCGCAATGCCAAGAAAATTGAAGCCCTTGCTGAGGAACAAGGCATTGCTCGTTGGTCTGATAACATTGAGCAATGTCTGGCAAATACTGAAGATACTCTCTTCTTCGATGCAGGTACAACTCAGATGCGTTCTGAGCTATTGAGCCAGGCCATCCGAGCTGGTAAACATATTTATTGTGAAAAACCCAGTGCAGACACGCTGGAAAATGCTCTTAGTGTAGCCCGTTTGGCTCGCCAAAAAGGAGTCAAACATGGAGTCGTGCAGGATAAGCTCTTCCTACCAGGACTGCTTAAATTGAAAGCTTTGATCGATAGCGGTTACTTCGGTCGGATTCTCTCTGTGCGAGGAGAATTTGGCTATTGGGTCTTTGAAGGAGACTGGCGAAGGGCTCAGCGGCCGTCTTGGAATTACCGCAAGGCTGATGGAGGTGGAATCATTTTGGACATGCTCTGTCACTGGCGCTACGTGATGGATAACCTCTTCGGTTCGGTTCAGTCCGTTTCCTGTTTAGGGGCTCGGCACATTCACGAACGCTGGGACGAGCAAGGACAACGTTATGATGCTGATGCAGATGACGCGGCTTACTCTACTTTCCAACTAGCCGGAGGGATCGTTGCCCAGATCAATTCCTCTTGGTGTACCAGGGTAAAGAGGGATGAACTTGTTACCTTCCATGTTGATGGAACACATGGTTCAGCAGTCGCTGGGCTTACATCTTGTGTTACGCAGCATCGTGTCAATACACCAAAACCGGTCTGGAACCCGGATGTTCCCAATCAGATTGATTTCCAAGCAAGTTGGGAGAATGTCCCTGACGTTGAAGTTTTTGGAAATGGATTCCGTGCCCAGTGGGAGATGTTCTTAAGACATGTAGTAGAAGATGCTCCTTGGCAATATGACTTGATGGCAGGAGCCCGAGGGGTCCAGTTGGCTGAATTGGGTATGCGGAGCTGGGCAGAACGTCGCTGGCTGGATGTTCCGGAACTGGAGAGTTGAAATGCCGGTAATTCAATTGCCAAGTCCCAGTGGTATGGAATTCTACAGACTAGGTCTTCCTGCAGCTTATCAAGCTCCTGATGTATCCTTGAATCGAATCGCCTTTGCTGCTGCTCACGTGGTTGCTGATCCAATAAGTGCGGCTGATCCTTGGACAGAAGTTGCTATTGATTGGGATGCAACTCTTGCCTATCGACGGCACCTTTGGTCTCATGGTTTGGCTGTAGCAGAAGCAATGGACACTGCACAACGCGGCATGGGATTGAGCTGGGCTCAGGCGCTGGAATTGATCCAGAAATCTGTTTCGGAAGCAAGTTCTGTTGAGGGTGCGGTTGTTTTTTCAGGGGTAGGAACTGATCACTTGTTTCCTTCACAAGATTTTACACTTAAGGAAGTTGAGTCTGCCTATCTGGAACAACTTGAAGTGGTTCAGAAGGCTGGTAGTCGAGTAATTTTGATGGCAAGTCGTGCCCTGGCAATGATTGCCAATGACCCTGAGGATTATGCCAAGGTTTATGAATCTGTATTAAGGCAAGCAGAAAAGCCGGTCATCCTCCACTGGCTTGGAGAAATGTTTGACCCAGCCTTGGCAGGCTACTGGGGTTCTTCCGAAACTGACATTGCGATGGATGCCTGCCTTCAGATAATCAATGCGAACTCTGAAAAGATTGACGGTATCAAGATTTCGTTATTGTCAAAGGAAGCCGAAATCACAATGCGACGCCAACTCCCTGAGAGAGTACGGATGTATACGGGAGATGACTTCAATTATGCAGAATTGATTGCAGGCGATGATCAGGGGTATTCCGATGCGCTACTTGGAATTTTTGATGCGATTGCACCCGCAGCTTCGGCAGCTTTGGCTCACTTAGCAGTTGGAAATTTAGATCGCTTTCATGAAATATTTGCCCCCACAGTACCTTTATCTCAACATATTTTTGGGGCTCCTACCCGATTTTACAAAACGGGTATTGTCTTTTTAGCTTGGTTGAATGGACACCAAACACATTTCACAATGGTTGGTGGTCAGGAATCGGCCAGATCTACATTGCACCTTGTGGAGTTGTTCCGACTGGCGGATCAAGCTGGACTGCTAATCGATCCAGAAATGGCCTGTTCAAGAATGAAAGCTTGGCTTGTAACAAGGGGAGTTGGCTGATGCCTAATATTTCCCAGCTCTCCATCAACCTGGCCACAATTCGAGAACGTTGCACGATTTCTCAGGCCTTGGATTTGGTAGCTCGCCTCGGTATCCCAGCTGTGAGTCCCTGGCGGGATCAAATTGCCCAAGTTGGGCTAAAAGCCACAGTGAAGCAAGTTCGCGAGCTTGGATTACGTGTATCTGGGGTATGTCGTGGTGGGATGTTTCCTGCGAATACTCAACTAGAGTGGGAGGCAAATCTAGAGGGTAATCTGCGTGCGCTCGAAGAAGCGGTTGAATTGAATGCTGATTGCCTGGTACTGGTGACGGGAGGCCTGCCAAAAGGTTCACGTGATCTAGTAAAAGCTCGCAAGCAAGTAGAAGAAGGAGTCTCTTGGTTATTGGAGCGGTCAATACCTGCTGGAATCCAATTAGCTATTGAACCCTTGCATCCGATGTATTGTGCAGATCGTTCGGTTGTAAATACTTTGTCACAGGCCTTAGATCTCTGTGATGTGCTGGGAGACGGAGTCGGGGTCGCCTGCGATGTTTACCACTTGTGGTGGGACCCAGATTTACAAACTCAAATTGCCAGAGCTGGTCAATCCAGAATATCTGCCTATCACATCTGTGATTGGCTGCAGAACACTCGCCACATGTTGCTAGACCGTGGGATGATGGGAGACGGAGTGATTGATCTTCCTTTGATTCGTAGTTGGGTTGAGGAAACAGGATATTGCGGATTCCATGAAGTGGAGATTTTTTCACAAGATAATTGGTGGAAGAAAGAACCTGAAGATGTTTTGCGAACCTGTATTGAGCGTTACCAAAAATGTAGCTAGATCAAATACTTAGTAATTGCAAGGATCCCCTCCAAAAAATTAACTATTCATCAACCTGATAAATCAAGGTATCAGGCCGAAAGGCCCCCCAAGAAAACCAGAACTGATCAGCATGTACGAGCCTTTCAAGTTGCTTACCCTTAAGGGGGCCTAGGATAGCCTGCCCAACAATGTTCCAATGACTCCCCGTCTGCTCATCAACAAATCCTCTTTCCTTGATAAACGTTAATTCCTGTTTCCCAACTAAGGGAACAAAGACGCCAGTCGCTCCAACATCATCACCGTTAGCGATCCTGGTTGTGTCCAAGGCGCTGCTAACTCCATCTTGATGAAATATCACCACGGCTTGATTTCCAAGTTGATGATGAATTACTCCCAATTTTTCCAATAATTCCACTGGATATGCGTTGTGATATTTCCCGTCACTCACAGTGACAACCCTTGCCATTGCAGGAAGTCGTTCATCTAGAGGATCCCGAAAAAGAAAGGGATTGTTCCGAATGTCATCGTAGCCTGGGTAGGGATTTCGTCCATATTCCCGAGAATATCCTGTTTCTTTGGAAAGAATCTTGCCGGCTGGATAAGCTGCTTGAAATTGCTCAAAGCCGATCAACCCAGAGGGAATCATCATCAACTGCTCACCTGTCATAACACCTACGATGGCTTCACCCGTAAACTGTTGCCACAGGCTCTCAGTTTGCCGGTCGTACATGACCAGATCAGAATGTCTCAACAGGCCGCTGGTGCCAAAGTCATAG